>JABMSE010000065.1 GCA_013204645.1 Candidatus Saganbacteria bacterium
ATCAACAGAATTAATTCTGTTGATTTTTTATTGGAACCGCCCCGATCCGATCGGGGCAGGTTCCGTAAAACCACTATTGCCTTTCCTACATTTATATCGACAGGTTCGCTGAAAAATTTCACCTAATTTACTTAAATTCAATAATTCCCCAAACGCTCGGATCCTTATAAAAATAGTAATCGCCATTCCAAATAAATTGGCGCTCCCGCTCCCCAGTATAATCCGCATCATCAAACGCAATGTCAAAGCCTAATTTTGTACCCGGAGCCGGTGCTGCTATGCCACGGAAAAATTCCCAGGGAATTTTAGCCTCTAAAACATAGCCTAAGCTATTCTTGTTTTTCTTAACTACAATCTGGCTCCCCTTGGGAACACGGCGGCGCTGCCAGTTCCAAATAGTTGGCGGATTACCCTTAGTGTTTCCGGTAGAAAAACCTAATTGGTAATCCTTTCGCCCAAAACGGGAACGATTAGGGTCAGCCGTGGGATCAAGGCCAATTACAACTTCAATTGAGTCGCCATCCCAGACATTTTGGTTCTCTTTATTATTTACCATGGGGATTTTATCGTTCATAACGGCTGCGACATAAAGATTAGTGTCATCGAACATAATGTGGGCTGTACCGGAAAGGTCTTCGGGGCCACCCCAAACCAACCCTTCCTTAAAATAAGAAATATCTTGCATGGTTAGTGGATAAGATTTATCCCAATCGGAAAGGGATCCATCAATAACTACCGTCCCCGGAGCTCGGATGGCAACCGCCTGTTTATTTTCTAGGTGCCCCTCACCCGCCGAAAAGGGTTGCGGAGTAAAAACCGCCATGGCCGAGCCAGAACTCAAGAAAATGGGATCCTGCATAATTTCCTTGAAAGCTGCCAAGGTTTTTTTACTAGAATTAATCCGCCAATCCGTCTCTTTCTTTAAGTCAAACCAAATAATAGCATCAATATCACGCATGCTGCTTTTTAAATATCCTGGGATATCCAATATCCAGTCTGCTTTATCGCCGCCCTTTTCAGCCGAGGCAAATTCGGCAATCATGATTGGTTTATCAGGCCAAAGCCGCTTTGACCGGCGCACCTGATCACGAAAAAGGTATTTAAAGGCCTGCCATTCGCTCCAACTCTGGGTGGTTCCCCAATTGTATCCGTCAATGCCAATCCAATCTACATATTTATCTCCAGGATAGGCCCGTTCCCAATCATTCCAGGCCTCATCTGGATAGGAATAGTTCATGAAACACCAAACCCACTTTACATTCTTTACTTTTTCCTGATTAAAAATATCAACTATATGGCGATAGGCTTTAATATAAAGATCAGGATTTTTTTCATTATTAATAACACCCCAAGGGTATCCGTCAATATTAAATTCATGGGCCACGCGCAGGAAGACAGGTTGATTAAAGGCCTTAATCTCTTTCGCCCAGGAACGGATATATTTATCCCACTTGCCCGCAATGATATCGTTAAGCTTAATCTTATTATTATCGCTCCAATACCAGGGCTCCCACACAATTTGCGGAACAGCGCCATAATCAATTACTTTTTGCGCGTCAGCAGCTGGAAAAGGCTGCGCCCAATCCTGATACCACATAATCATGGCTGGTTTTTTGTCGGCTTTTTCTACAAACTTCTTGATATAATTCATGTTGCGGGGAGCACCCTCTCTGAAAACTCCGATAAAGACCCCCTCTGGTTGTGCATCCCCGGAAGCTTGGGACATAGCATGGGCAGATGACAAATGCTTCGCACCGAGGAGAGGAACAGGGCTCAGCACGAGGTGACAAATGACAAATGACAAATGAATGATGATCATTATAAAGCCAAACTTTAAGATCTTGGATTTCATGTTTTTCCCTCCTTAACCTTTGACTGCGCCGGCAGTTAAACCGCGCACAATATGTCGTTGTAATAAAAAGAATAACACAACCACCGGAACGGTTGCAACCACCGCCGCTGCCATCATCAAATCAAAGCGGTTCTGGTAGTTGCCTACAAAAAGGCGAATACCAACTGGTATGGTCTGCGTATCGGCATTAGTCAAAACCCAGGCAAACATAAGTTCATCCCAAGCATTTAAGAAAATATAAATACCGGTCGCAATAATACCAGGCATCGCCAAAGGCAGGGCCACATGCCAAAAAACCCGCAGCCTTGAACAACCATCAATTAGGGCAGCTTCTTCAAGCTCTCGGGGAATAGCAGCGAAGAAACCGCGCAGAATCCAAATGGAAAAAGGCAAAAACCAGGCTGAATAAATTAAAATAATACCGTAAAAGGTGCCTTTGACGGGAATACTGGTCAGTAAAGTAAACTTTACAAACATAATATAAATAGGGATCAAATACATAATCATGGGAATCATTTGAGTAGCTAAAATAGCATTACTAAATAGATCCGAGCCGGGAAATCTGAAACGAGACAAAGCATAGGCAGCAAAGGTCGCCAAAATCATGGCAAAGACCATGGTAAAACCACAAATAATAAGGGAATTTCGCAAGAAAAGTCCAAAGTTAACATTCTTCCACATATCTATATAATTATGAAACCTTATCAAAAGATGGCCCTTGGGAACACGGACTTGCGCTACAAATTCGTCGCGTACGGTATCATATTTATACAGCCTTCCTCCGGTTGCGCCAAGAAAAAGATAAGGGCCTTCTCTTAACTCACAAAAAACTTCACCATCTACTCCGGGAAAATCTTTAACAAAAATGGTTCCGGCATGCGGAAAATATTGCGGCTTAGCATTTTTTAAAAAATCAACCACCCGCATATCTCGGCCATCAACCTTCCAAACTCCAGCAAACCGCTTATAATCCATCGAAACATAAAGATAGTTGCCTATTTTCTTGATATAGGTTGCGGGAACTTTATTTGTATCAATGGTGCCGGTTTTAAATTTAAGCTGGCCAGCTTTCTTAAAATTGTCGCGATTAACTTTAATTAAGCCCTTATTCGCGGACATAATCCAGATATATTTTGGGTCCAGGGCATAGGAGGTGGCAGCTGTTTTATAAGACTTATGTTTGCGCTCCACCAAATCAGCCGCCTGATAATAATTAAGGCTACCATCTTCTGATAAAGCCAACAACTGGTCGTCATTTTCCGGGGTTAGCATTAAAATATTTGTCCGGGCACGGCGCAGGCCAACCTTTCCAATAGCAATATCCGTTGAATCTTTAAGGGATGAATAAACCATCCAGCCAATAGGGAGCAGCGTCAGGGCCAAAAAGGCTAGCATGAATATGCTGATTATTACGTCAGTTATCCTCTTTTTTGCGTAATATGATAGCCTCATCTTAGTTTCTCAATTCCTCTGATTTCTTAAAATAGGTAAACCACACATTTACTACAACAATCATTACAATCAAAAGTAAAACTGACGTGGCTGCACCGGTGCCAAAGTTCCAGAGCTGAAAGGAATTACGGAAAATATTGGTCATCATAAGGTCACCCCACTCCCCGGGATAACCCGCCCCAAAACCAAACATCATGATTACAATATTAAAAGAATAGGTGTTATAAATTAGGCCAAAGAGAATCAAAATAAACCAAACCGGCTTGAGCATCGGCCAGGTAATCATCCAGAATTTTCTCCAAGGGCTGGCACCGTCAATATCCGCTGCTTCGTAGAGTTCATCGGGAATAGTCTGGAGACCAGCTAAAAGCATAAGCATAGAAAGCGGCCAGAAGCGCCAGATGGTTGGGATAATAATCGCCCAGATGGTATTGGGTCCGGAAAGCCAGGATGGTTTAAAAGGCAAAATGTGCAGCCAATCAACCAGCATCACATTTACCAAACCACCCTGCTTCAACCAAATAATCCCCCATAACAAACCAGTTACATAGGTAGGGACAATCCAAGGAAAAAGAAAAAGGGTGCGCACCAACGGTCTTCCAAAAAACTTGCGGTTCATCATTAAAGCCACAATGATGCCTATGGCTAAAGTACCCAGGGTTACAATCACGGTATAAATGGTAGTGTTACGCACTGCTTCGAAAAGTCCGATGCGAATAGGACTGTCAGGATTAATGAGTACTTTATAGTAGTTATCGAAACCGCAAAATGGGGCCAGCAAATACTGTTGCAGGGTAAATTGGTTTAATCTTAAGAAAGACATGTAGATGCCCTGCACAATTGGAGAAAGATGCAGGAAAAGCATAGCAAGTGCCGTGGGAAGGATGAAATAGTACGCAAAACGGTACTTTTTTATTCGACTCCAAAGACTTTTACCGTTTTTTTTCATAAGCAGTTTTTTATTCTATCATTTTTTCGACAAAATAGCTATCAGAAATTGCTTGGGCAAAAGAAGCTTGCGCGTCAGCCGAAGAATTTATGCGCCAATCCCGCTCTTTGTTGATATCAAACCAGCAAAAAAGCTTAATTCTCGGATAATCCGTTTGCATTTTAGAAAAGGTATCCGTTATCCAGGCTGCTTTGTCCCCACCCGATTTCGCTGATGCAAATTCTCCTATCATAAGCGGTTTATTAGACAGAGCAGTTATAGTTTGGTAAACACTTTCAAAAACCTGATCAAAATCCTGCCAGGCGCCGTAGCCCCAATTGTAGCCATCGATGCCAATCCAATCCACATATTGATCTCCAGGATAATAGGCAGAAGGCGTATTCCATGATTCATCGGGCACATTAGTATTATTTACACACCAAACCAAGCTGACATTATCTGCGCCAAGCTCTTCTCTTACATTATATAGATAGATAAAAGCCGCTTTGTATTTTTCCGGGCCAGCCGCCTCTTCATTATGATGGCCATCCCAGGGATACCAATTGCCGTTCATCTCATGGGCAAAACGCAAAAAGAGGGGCTTTCCCCAATCTTTGGCAGCTTGAAGGAATTCTCGAACATAGCTATCGTAGCTGCCGGCCACAATAGCCTCCAACGTTCCACCTGCTTCATTGGTTACCCAAGGCTCCCAGGTAATGAGAGGAATGCTATCATTTGCATCAACTAGATTTGCATCAGAGGTTGGAAAAGGATCGGTCCAATGAACATACCACAATACTACGGCCAGATTTTTGCCAGCCATGGTTTGGAAAGCGCCAATATTTTCCATGCCATTTACGTAAGCGCCAATGGCAGCACCATCAAAATCACCGCTAATAGTGTTACTTGAACTATTTGGCACCTGGGTTGCTCCGCAGGCACAAAGAAAAAAGAGGAGTAGAAATAAAACCAAAGTCTTCATATAAACCTAAGAAACCTGAGACTAAAGTCTCGGTTCCGCACTTAAAAGCAACAGAATTAATTCTGTTGCTTTTTTTTGTTGGAACCGCGAATTTATTCGCAGGTTCCATGAAAGGCAGCATTGATGTCCCTATGGTCTTTCATCTCAAGGTTACATTTTTTATTTCAAGGGTGGTTTTTGCCGGACCCACTACCATGAACTGAACACGGTGGGGGATTTTTACAATCCCCAGAACCGGCAAGGTGAGGTGTTTAAAACTTTCTGCATCAAGCTCCACCGTTAAATAATCTTCTTCAAAAGAGGTCTGAGGAAAATCTTCGTTCTCCCGATCAAATATTTCAATGCGCAGGCGCACCCAAGGCTCTTGCTTGTCAATCTTTCCGCGAATATCAAACGCTAAAAGCGAAGGTCGTTTTATTTCTTCCTGGATAACCAGGTTGCAACCGATGTCGGTACCCTTCCCTTTTAACGTATAGATCCCATTTTTTTCCGAAACCTTTTCTCCTTCTTTCCCAAATCCAGAAAAAATTGGTTTTACATTGATCATATTATTCATTTTAGCATAAAATTGGGCGGGGAGCCAGAAAAACTGAAGCTTTCTAGCAAAAGGTGAGAATTTATTGTTTTTTGCAGCGAGGACTGTTTGAGCCCGAGCGACGAACAAAGTGAGGAGTGAAGGGCGAGTTCCGCA
>JABMSE010000066.1 GCA_013204645.1 Candidatus Saganbacteria bacterium
GCTTTGATGGTTCGACTGTCAATTGAGATCCCATAAACGTCTCTTGTCCTACGTCCTACGTCGCTTCCCACGATCCGAGTCCCCTTAGTTACTTTTAGAATTTCTTCGCGCGTGAACATAGTTAAATTATAGCAAACAATTTGCGCTTTGAGTGAAATTATTTGGGTTTTTGGCGATATAGTGTTGTGGAGGGGAACGATGAAAACAATGGGAATTCGCAATTTGCCGCAGCGTCCTAGAATTTTATTGGTTAATGCCAGTACCTCGACGCAATATGATTCGCCGGTTTTTTTGGGTAAGCCAGCTCCGATGGTTTATCCTCTTGGCATGGAATACACAGCAGAAGCACTTAAGGCTCGTGGATTTGCAGTTAGCTGTATTGATTTACCTTCAATGTTCATTAATAAATCTGCTTCTCATCAAAGTGAGTTGATGGGGGTGTTATTAGAAAACGAAAGAGCTCGGATGCAGACTTTAATGGAGCGGGTTAGAAGAGACAATCCTGATATTGTTGGTTTTTCTTTCAGGAATTTTGATGGCTCAGCGTTTAACTCTCAGCTAGGAACTTATTTGAAAGCATTGGATCGGTACGTTAATCTTGTTCGTCAGGAGGCGCAAAACTCACCGGTACTTGTACTAGGTGGTTCTGGTTTTTCCATTGCACCTCAAAGTATTTTAGATTATACCCAAGCGGATTACGGTATAGCCGGACCTTCAGAAGCTGCTTTTCCAGCACTAATTGAATTAATCCAACAAGGAGAGATTGAGCCCGGATCCGTTTTTTCGCGTACTTTTGATGATTTTGCCTCTACTGTTTATCCTCGAGGCCAAGTTGATGGGATTAATCCTTGGCAATATGCCCAAAGGGGGGTGCCGGGAAGTGTTCAAACAAGAAGAGGGTGCCGCAAGAGATGTGATTATTGCTCATATCCTGGAATTGAAGGAAGGGAGGATAACCTTCGTAGCGCAGACCTTGCTTTAGATGAGATGGGGCAGTTAATAGATTTTGGGTTTTCAAGTATGTGGTTAATCGATAGTGTATTTAATCAATCCCTTGATCATGCTAAGGCGGTTTTAAGAGGAGTGATTGAGCGAGGGTATGCGAGTGGCTCAGGAGGAGGAGGTGCAATTAGAAATTGGCACGCTTTTTTGACCCCCGAAGCTTTTGACAGAGAACTTGTTGAATTATTTGATGAAATAGGCTGGGGCATACGGAGAGGAGCAAGTGATACTGAAACTGTGATGCTGGATCTGGATAGTGGATCAGATAGAGTTTTAGCGGGATCAAATAAGAGTTATAGAAGAAGCCACATTTTAGATGCTGTAGATTTACTTAAGGAAAGGGATCTGGGTATTGCCATGGATTTTTTAATTGGAGGGCAAGGAGAAGATCTGTCTACTGTTTTAGAAACCTGTGAGTTAGTGCGCCAAATAAAGCCGGAGGTAGTATCTTTTCAAGTCGGGGTGAGGATTTATCCGAGAACCCTCCTGGCCCAGAGGTATCACGGAAGACTATGGCACACTGAAGCGGATTTGCTTTCTCCTACCTTTGCTCCGATTGACGGAGAACCATTGGATGTTGCTTTATGGCAAAGATATCAGAGCATTATTGGTGAGCAACTTGCAGGTACTTTTGCTGATGATCAGATAGTTTTTATATGATTGTTCTGCGTCTACTTCACATCCGCTGAATCGAAGAATTGTTTATTGGTTTTAAATTCTTTTAGTCTTTCAATTAATTGTTCCGTTGCTTCAGCTGGATCATAATTGTCCATGATTTTTCGAAGCAGCCACACTTTGCGCAGGGCTTTTTCGTCCATCAGCAGTTCTTCACGTCGGGTTCCTGAAAGCTTAATGTCAATGGCCGGAAAAACCCTGCGATCAGAAAGTTTTCGGTTTAAGTGCAGTTCCATATTTCCCGTGCCTTTAAATTCCTCGAAAATAATGTCGTCCATGCGCGATCCTGTATCAACCAGGGCGGTGGCAATAATCGTTAGACTTCCGCCGCCTTCCATGTTGCGAGCTCCGCCAAAAAATCTTTTAGGTCGGTGCAAACAGGTTGGATCAAGACCACCGGAAAGGGTTCTTCCCGAGGGTGGGGTAACCAGGTTGTAAGCGCGAGCCAGGCGGGTGATTGAATCAAGCAGGATGATAACGTTTTGACCACCTTCAACTAAGCGCTTGCAGTGTTCAAGCAAAAGTTCGGCAATGCGAATATGATTTTCTGGCGGTTCATCAAAGGTTGAAGCAACTACTTCGCCTTTGACCGATCTATCCATATCGGTTACTTCTTCGGGCCGCTCATCAATCAGCAACACCTTGATAACGGTTTCGGGAAAATTAGCGGTGATGCTGTTGGCAATATTTTTTAGGATGGTGGTTTTTCCTGCCTTAGGGGGGGACACGATCATTCCGCGCTGGCCTTGACCAATGGGAGCAAGCAGATCAATCAAGCGCGAGGCAATCGGGCATTTAGCATGTTCTAGGTTATAGCATTTATCCGGGAAAATAGGCGTCAGGTTTTCAAAAGGCACCCGCTCTCGTGCTTGTTCTGGGTCGGTTCCTGAAATGGCCTCGATTTTTAGTAGGCTGTAATATTTTTCTCCTTCTTTAGGCGGTCGGATTTGGCCTGAGACCAGATCCCCATTTTGCATATCAAACCTTCTAATCTGGGTTTGGGATACATAAATATCTTCGCGGCTGGGCAGATATCCTCCGGTTCTTAAGAAACCATAGCCTTCGGGGAGGATCTCTAGGATTCCTTTTGAAAACATGTTCCCATTTTTTTGAGTTTGCTTTTCCAGGATCTTAAATATCAAATCGTGCTTTTTTAGTTGCTTAGCACTGGGAATCTCTAGTTTTTTTGCAATCTCGTGTAATTGTTGTAACGTTTTACCTTCGAGTTCTACTATATCCATGGTTTTCCTCCTTGATTAACAGAAAAATAAAATTTGTTTAAAAATTAGACATCGATAAAAATTTGGGGTCTTTCGAATTGTTATATGCATGGTAACATGGAGGAAGTGTTCTTGTCAAGGCTTAAATTGCCGCGGGGGAGATTTGAACTCCCAAGGGTTGCCCCATACGATTCTGAGTCGTACGTGTTTGCCAATTTCACCACC
>JABMSE010000008.1 GCA_013204645.1 Candidatus Saganbacteria bacterium
AGCAGTCGTCCAGACTGCGAAGCGTGGGGAGGGGTGTTTTGAGACCGGCGGAGCAAAAGTATATGCTTTGATTTAAATGATGATATAATATATTTTAGATGCAATCTTCACAAATGAAAAGTTATACGCTTAGTTTAGCCAACGGTCAAAGTTGGAACCTAACGGCTGATGGCGATGCCGTTGATGGCCTGGTTAAGTTTGCATCAGCTCTTGGCATCAAGGAAGGCAAAAAAGAGGGCTCATCTGAAATCGTCTTTGAGAAAAAAAGCCGTTCCCTTTCACCACTTATCCACGGACTTAGAACCATCTATCAGAAAGCTATGAAGAGTGGGGGATTGGTTTTTCACGCCGGTTTAATTGTAAAGGATGGGGTTGGGGTTGTTTTGTGTGCTCCAGGAGGGACCGGTAAAACCACTTGCTGTAATCGTGTGCCACCCCCCTGGAAAGCGCTTGCTGACGAGGAAGTGCTGGTAATCCCGGATTCCAAGGGGCGTTATTTTGCCCATCCCTTTCCCAACTGGTTTTATTATTTTGATGATCCAAACCACAAATATGCATCTGTAGAGGAAAGCTTTTCCCTGAAAGCTATTTTCTTTCTTGAGCAAGCAAAGACAGACGAAGCAATTCCTGCTTGGTCAGGGCAAGCCGCAGTACTTATTAACTCTGAAACCAAACCCCTTGAGCTTAAGGACATAAAATTTGATAATGCGGCGACTTTGGCAAAGAGCATTCCTTGCTTTATCCTGCGAAATACTTTGGAAGGCAGGTTTTGGGAAGTTGTTGAAAAAACGCTGGCACAAAACTTTAAGCCCTTGCTTAAACCAAGGCACGAAGACGACGTAAAATTTTATTCTCCTAAGCTTCTGGATTTGAGTTAGACTTTAATTTGTACTATACTGCTCTCAAATGATCCTCGATGATATAGTTTCAAATAAAAAGCGCGAAGTTTCGTCTTTAAAGAAGAGATTTTCAGGCAAAAACCCCTTAAAACTGGTTGAAGGATTGCCTCCTCCTCGAGATTTCAGAAGAGCCTTTGCTAAAGGCAAATTATCCCTGATTGCCGAAATAAAAAAAGCATCACCTTCAGCTGGGCTTATCCGCCAGGATTTTGAGCCAATCACTTTAGCTAAGACTTATGAGGAAAGCGGGGCTTCTGCTATTTCAGTTTTAACTGACGAAAAGTTTTTTCAAGGAAAGCTTTCAGATCTTAAATCAGCCAAGGAATCAACGGTTATCCCCGTTCTGCGCAAGGATTTTCTAATTGATGAGCTACAGGTTTTTGAGTCAAGAATTGCGGGAGCAGATGCTATTCTCCTGATTGTCAGGATCCTAAGTGATACCCAGCTTAAAAAAATGCTAAAGCTTGCTGAAACTTTGGGGATGCAGGCGTTGGTAGAAGTGCATGATGCACGTGAGGTAAGAAGTGTTTTAAGGACTGAAAGTAAGATTATCGGCATTAACAATCGAAACCTTGGGAATTTTAAAGTTGATTTTAATAATACGCTGAAATTGATCAAACAGTTTCCTGAGCTAAAAAATCGGATTATAATTAGTGAAAGTGGTGTTAGGAACCATGGGGATGTGGAAACCCTGAAAGCGAGCGGGGTGGATGGGGTTTTGGTGGGCACATCTTTGCTTAAAAGTAGCAATATCCCAAAAACAATCGAGGAGTTGATGGGGGGATGAAAATAACAATCTGTGTTCTGTGCTCCGTGCTCTGTGCTCTGTTGTCTCTTCCCGTTTATGCCATGGGGGAAGCCCCGCCAACGACCGAAGTTATTGTTCCGATCTTAGAATATGTACGCCAATTTGGACATTCGGGTTCCGGGGATGGCCAATTCTTTTATCCCAATGATTTGGATGTGGCCATGAATTCTTTCTATGTAGCAGATACCGGTAATAATCGTGTGCAAAAATTGGATGACGATGGGACTTTTGCCTATCAATTTGGCGGATTTGGCACTGAAGTTGGAAAATTTAATTCACCAGTTGGTATTGCTGTTGATTTTAATTTTCGCATCTATGTTTCTGAAAAGGATAATGATCGGGTTCAAATATTTGATAATCAAGGCAATTTTTTGAGCCGAATTGCCACCGGGGAAATCGAGCTAAAAACCATCCATGATCCAGCTGGCATTGATGTTGATCTGATGGGAAATGTTTATATTGCTGATTCTGGCAATGATCGTATCTTGAAATTTGATGATGGTGCTAATTTTCAAGAAGAAATTGGAGCCTTCGGTTATGGAGATGGTTTTTTTGACACTCCACTTGATGTGGCTCTCGATCGCAACCAGGATATTTATGTGGCTGATACCGGCAACAATCGCATCCAGAAACTGGATATGGATGGTTATCCTGTTTTTGCAATCGGGGAACCAGAAAATCCTGATATATTCTATCGTCCTTCGGGCATTGCCGTGGATGATAGGTTTATCTATGTTTGCGATTCCGGCAACAATCGGGTCAAGATATTCTTAAAACAAACTGGACAATTTGTGTTATCTTTTGGAAAAAAGGGTACCGGGCCCGAACAGTTTGACGGGCCAATTGGCATATCGATTGCTAATCCCGGCCGCATCTTTGTAGCGGACACTGGCAACAATCGTATCCAGGAATTTAAACTGAGCTATTAAGGAACCTTGCTTCACTGCTTTTTCTGTGGGATAATTTAAAATAATGACGAAACGCAAAGTAGCCTATTCAGTGTTAACTGCACTCCTAACCGGCCTCTTTATTTCTTTGATTTTGCTCGGTGATTATTTTGCCCGAGGAATGATTGGCTATAGCTCTATTTGGATCAGTATCCTGGCTGTTTTTGTGATTGCACTTCTTTTTCAACCCCTAAGGGATCTGGTCCAGAGTCTGATGGATCGCATCTTTTTTCGCCAACTTTATAATTATCAGAGGATTCTTCAAAAATACAGCCACGCCCTGGCTCAGCCGATCACTGATCTTAATAGGTTTGCGCGCATCGCGCCCTATCTTTTGACAAAATCGGTTAAGATTAGCGGGGCCTCGGTTATGGTGCTTGACCGCGAACATCATAACTACATTGTTCGGGCCGGTGAAAAAGATGCCCGGGAGCTGATAGGGACGGCTCTTTTAGATGATTCCCCCCTCGTTTCCGAATTGGTTAAGCGTAAGAGGGAGCTTTCAGTTGAAGAAGTAAAAGACAAAATAAAAAGCGGCGAAGATAGGGTGCGTTGGGAAGCTATTCTATCAGAAATGAGGCGCTTAAAGGCCGTGCTCGTCATTCCTAGTATTTCAGAAAGCCAGTATTTTCAAAAGCCAACTCTCTTGGCAACGATTAATCTTTGCCAAAAACTTTCCAAACAGCCCTATTCCAAAGAAGACATTGAATTTCTGGATACACTGGCAAATCAAGCTACCGTTACCATTGAATATGCCTTTATTTTTGAAGAATTTAAAAAAGCTCAAGAAACCCTGGTTCGTTCGGAAAAATTGGCGGCGATTGGAACGACAACCGCTGGCGTGGCGCATGAGCTAAAGAACCCTTTGACTTATCTTAGTGCAGTCGCGCAGGTGTTGCCTAAAAAATGGGATGATAAGGAGTTTCGGCAATCTCTTAATCAGATGCTCCCTGCAGAAATTCAGCGTATGCAGTTGATAATTGAGGGACTCCTAGACTATTCTCGGAGTCGTGAGTTAGCCCTTAAACCTTTAAATGTATCGGAGGTGCTAGACAAGGCGATTGCCTTGCTGGCTTATGAGGTAAGGAAGTTCAAAATTGACGTTGATACTAGTTATCAGCACTCAAAAAATGCCAATGCAGATTCCAACCGCCTGATGCAGGTTTTTATGAACCTTATTGCGAATGCCGTGCAGGCCATGGAGGGGAACGGTGGTCTCCTTTCTATTCGTACCAGCGACACAGACAACCAAGTGGTAATTTGTATCTCAGATACTGGGAGAGGAATTCCCGCTAATAAAATCAACAGAATTTTCGATTCCTTTTTTACGACGAAAGATGGAGGAACTGGATTGGGGCTCTCCATTTCTAAAAAGATTGTTGAAGAGCATCATGGTTCAATCTCCGTTGAAAGTACCGAAGGACGAGGTACGACCTTCACTGTGCGCTTGCCTGCTGTGTAACCCCCACCAATTTTCAAAAAACAGACAAATTAGTGAAATTTTCGCCAAAATGTAGCGATATATATACAGGAGGATCAACATGAATCCCCAGGATCGATTTGAGATCGACGATTTTAATAGAGCCTTAAAAGAAATAGAACAGATTGGCCGACTGGAATGCTTGCGTGAGCTTGAGGATAAGATCATTAAAGAAATTGCCTATCTGGTGGAGGAGGGCACAGATCTAGCCCGGGCCAAGCTTCTGCGGCTTGATAAATGCTTAAGTCAAAGATTGGATTTTACCCCACGCAACCGCTTTTTAATCTCGGCCCTAAAAAACAGCATTGCTGGTGCCCTTTCGGTTGCTAAGGTTTGCCTCTGAAGTCTTATTTGCTACAGTGCTTAGTTACCTGGGTATTTGGAAAAATTTGAAATTTTTTCTAGCTCACTACGTTCGCTGCGAAAAAAATTAAATTTTTCCTTTACTGGGGTGCTAAGGTCATATGTAAAAAAAATAAATTCTTACGCTCCCTAGGATAGCCGGCACAATTACAACTGTCCCTTTTTATTTTTATATGCTAATATATTTCTAAGATGTCATCGGATCTTATCCAAGTAAAAAATCTAGTGAAGCGCTTTGAAAAAGTGATGGCGGTTGATGATGTGACTTTTTCTATCAAGCCAGGAGAAAGCTTAGGTTTGGTAGGAGAGTCTGGATCCGGTAAATCCACCTTGGCCCGCTTAATCTTAAAATTAACTAAACCAACCAGTGGAGAGATAAAATATAATAATTTAGAAAACATTAGAAAAGATTGCCAGATTGTTTTTCAGGATCCCCAAACCTCGCTTAATCCCCGCATCCGCATTGGCGAAGCTATCGGCGAGCCCCTCCTTATTAATAAATTGCTAGCTAAAAAGGAAATACCAAAAAGAGCGGCAGAGCTTTTAGAAATGGTGAAACTGCCGGCGAGTTATGCCCGCCGTTTTCCGCATGAATTATCTGGTGGGGAGCGCCAGCGGGTGGGGATTGCCAGAGCCTTAGCCTCTAGTCCAAAATTTTTGGTTTTGGATGAGCCGGTTTCATCGCTCGATGTTTCTATTCAAGTGGACATTCTAAAATTACTAAAAAAAATTAAGCAAGAACTAGGTCTTACCTATTTATTCATTGCCCATGACTTATCCGTTATTGGCTTTATCTGTGATCGGGTAGCTGTCATGCAAAATGGCAAGATTTCCGAAATTGGCCAGCAGAGCCAGATTTTTGATCATCCCCAGAGCCCCTATACCCAAAAACTTCTTTCTTCAGTTTTATCAATTTAGCTGAAATTTTTTATATATCCTCCCGATAAATACCTGCAGGTAAGCTAATGATAAATATAGGAGATAGCCAAAAATGAGATCTAGTGCTGGTCGTCCGATTAATAATCAACCACTTTACCTTCCGGCTGAAAAACGTGTTGGCCAGTGGCGCTTTGGTAAAATTGAGCTAGCTGAAATAGGCAAAGCGCTTGCTGGTAAGCGAGTTTTGATTCGTTGTGATTTAAGTAGAACGGTTGATGGGGATGATATTGTTGATTCCACTGCTATCCGCGCGGTCTTGGATTCGGTTTTGTTTGCCCTCCGTTTTAACGCCGGTCAAATTATTTTGCTTTCCGAAGGACCGGAAACCAATCAAGCTGGGCTTGCTTATGTTGCGCGTTTTATCCAAGAAGAGCTTTGCCATTTAGGTTTTAGGCATAACGCTGTAGAAACAGTATATATGCAAGCTGAATTTGGTCAGCCGATAGAATCAAAGGCGCGTATTGTTTTGCTCAAGTTGCCAGAGGATTCCCGGGAAGAATCAGAGCTGCCGGAAGAGCAAGAAGACTTTGCCAGCGAGATTTATGAAACGGTAAGACCTGACCATTTTGTCTTAGATGATTTTTCCTTAGCTAGAACAGATCGAGCTTCCGTTTCTTGGCTAGCTTCGGTAGTGCGTTCAGGAGGAGTTACAGGGACAACCTCTTATGTGATGCGCCTTTCTAATGCAGGACGCGATGATGCTATACGAAGATTTGCCGTAGTTGGGATGGCTTTTATGGAACATTACCTAGCACATATGAATGCTGTAAATATGTATGGCGGAAAAATGCCTGAATTGCCAGGGATTGAGGCTTTGTCGGGGCATGTTTTAAAGATGAGGATGTAATTAATAAGGGGAATTGGAATGAGAGCTAGAATTGTTGAAGTAATAAGACCGCACTTTCCAGCCCTTAGGTTGTATGAGAGTTTGCGTCGCAGACTTAGAGGGGAAGAAGCTTTGCCCCCTAATAAGAACCGATTCAAGTCGGTAGTGCAGTATAGCGATGGGAGGGGTGCAATAGGGGAAGTCGAGGTCAGAGATGTTGATGGTTTACACCTTCGGGATCCTCAAAGTCGAGAAGCCAACGAACATTTAAATTTAATTTTGGGAGCAAGATCCACTTTAATCCGGCCGCAGACAGAAGCAGAGCAAAGAGAACTTGAGGCACTGAGGCTCGCTTATCGTCGAGAGCTTCAAACCTTAGAGCCTGGCGATTCACTTGAGCGGATGTTAGCATGGGCCGAACAACGCACAATATCGCAGACCCCTGATTCTGCTGCCCGGGCAGAGCTTGCGCGTCGAATGGAACAAGCTTTGGGGGGCCTAGAACAAAGATTTGGCGGGGATGATTTGGGATTAGGAGAATATGAAGGCTACATTGTTCCTTTTACAGATGTGGATGGGGAATTTACTCGAACCCAGTTGAGCAATAAGGGATATAATCTGCGCGAGCTGGTTCGCTTTGGTTATCCGGTGCCAGCCTTTTGTATTGTTACTAGCGAAGCTCCCAAAAAATTCTGGGGTATTCCCCATCGAGATAATCTTTATGATAAAGCTTTAGCTGTATTGGAGCGCTTAACCGGAAAGAAATATAATGATCCACAAAATCCCCTTCTTTTTTCCTTGCGGGCGGCACTTCCAGAAAATGTCCCAGGTAAAATGCCAACCTATTTGAATTTAGGGGCAACAGCAGCCGTTTTTCCAACTTTGATAGAGATGTACGGAGAAGAGGTTGCGCTGGACATACGCATCCAACATTTAATTGCCATTATTATTGATAGCGATAGAGTTCGTTATACCTCCATAATTCAAGGAATAATTAGTGAACACCCTCCGAATTTGGCTGGAAAGAGAACAGTACATGCAGCGCTTGAGGCAATAACTCAAAGTAGTAGATATGTTACTTTCCACAAGCCAGAATATCATCTTCGTCATTTTGCCGAACGCATTCTTCATTATGCACATAATAATGCCGATTCGATAAGGGCTTTTTTAAGATTTGCTCCTCCAGTTTCCGCGATGACTCTGCAGGAAATGGTTATTGGAAAGGGTCCTGGCTCCTATAGCGGTGCTGTTTGGACCACTGAACCGCGGTTGGGGGAAGGAGTTCAAGCGGTGGTTTCGCCGTCTAGTTTTGGAGAAGAGCTAATGACCGGAAGGGCCGATCCAATTTTGCTTGTGGCGAAAGAGGCTGAGGAATTGGATGCGTGGCCAGCTGTGCTAAATCGTTATTACAGTCAATTAATGAGGCTGGGTCCAGACTTTAGAGCGCCGGTAGTTGCGGAATTAACTGTAGATAATGGAGAATTATCCATTCTACAGGCGAATTGGGCGGCTTTATCGGGACCGGTTGCATTATACTTTACCATAACCCTTTGGCTAAATGGCAAAATTAACACGGCTGAAGTTTTACGTAGAGTAAGACCCTATCATATTCGCCAAATATTTGGTGATCGCATAACAAATAAAGACAAATTGCAGTTTGTAGCGGCAGGAGATGCCATTTTGCCACTAGGAGATGTGATGGGACAGATTTATTTTTCAAATGAAGCAGCTTTGGCTGCCCGTGCCCGAGGAGAAAGGGTAATTCTAATAAATGAGTTTTTTACTCCACGCGATGTTGATACCATGGTTGAAGTACAGGGCTTATTAAGTACCAATAAAGCAGCTATCCATGTGGGGGAGGTTGCCCGGCAATATGGGATTGTTGCTTTGATCGGTCTCCAAAGAGAAGGGCAAAATGCCCGGATAGAAAAAGGATCTCTGATTATTACTTCCCCGGGTGAACATGCTGAAACGGTTATTCAAGAAGGAGATCATGTGGCGATTTCAAGCGAAGATGAAATGTTGTATTTTGGTCAAGCCCAAACACTTCCTTCTTTTTTGCGGCCAGGTATGTCGGGCGCCGACGTGACCGAATCAAAACACCCTTTTCATTTCCCACTTGGTTTTTATTATGAGCACTATACCCAACTGGTAGAGCGAGCAGTAAGAGTGGAAGATCTTGAGGATGTTGAGATTTTAAACAATGTGGTTAGTTTTTTGATCTTTAGAGGGGAAATAGAAAGGATGAGAACCTTAGTTAATGCTTGGTTTTCACAGCGTCAAGACGATTTTGTGGATTATTTTATGGATACTGATATAGGCAAACACAAACCGCGGATTAATCTTTTTATGGCGCTTGAACGAAATAATATGATTGCCTTTTTAAAAGCCCTTTTAGAGGCTTTTTCTCAAAAAACCGCTGGGGCTGGGGCTTTCATTATTGGTAGATTGCTTTTAGAGTATGACCGGGTGGAGGGTGAGGGTAATTTGGGGGATTTAATGGAGCAATTTGGTGATGATTGCAAAACTAGATTGGACGAAGAGATACAAAGCGCAACTCACTATCTTAAAGTTTCCCGGGTTGATGCTTCTAAAACAGATTCTTTGTCAGAAAGACGGGATAGGGATCCATTTATAACGAGCTTGAAATTTCGACTGGGTGATAAATTTGATCGACTGAGCCATCAAGAAATAGATGCTATCAGAAGGCTCTGGGATTTAGATCCAGATCCTACACATAAACCAGCTAAGACGATTAGAAAAGCATTAAGAGACAGTGGCTTTGACCATCTCTTGGGTAAATAAAGAAATTTTCCCGCCTTTGGCGGGAAAATTTTCATCAAAAGGGTTCGATAAGGAATTAAGGAGGGCAAAATGACTCTACGCGTTGCGGTAAATGGAGTAAGAGGCCCAGGAAAAGGATTTATTCGAGCCTGGGCGCAAAAGTTAGCTATGGCTGGAAGAGAAACTCCGGTTAAATTGGTTGCCATAAATGATGCTGGCCATAGCATGTACCTTAGACCTGTGCTTTCTCACTCTAGTGCCTATGGGCCATTTCCCGTTGATGTAGAGGTGTGGACAGAGGAGCGGGGAGGTTTAGAAATCGGTGGTCAAAAAGTAGTTTGTTTTGCAGAAAGAGATGTGAGCGCGGTTTCCTGGCAAGACTTAAATATTGATGTTTTAGTTGATGCCTCAAGTACCCTTAAAAATGAAAGCCGGATTCGACCCCTTCTTGAAGATGGTATAGGTGCAGTTTTGACCCACTCTTTAGTTAATCCCGATGTGGATCGTGCGCTACAGGCACGAGTGCGAGGGACACAAGATAATATTCCTATTCGCCGCGTGGTTTATGGAGTAAATGAAGGTAGAGTACAAACTGGTGATCAAATCCTTGATCAGATGAGCTTTATGACTCAAGTTCTGGCGGTATTGGCGAAAGCTCTCCAGGATAGATTTCCTATTGCTAAAATGGATGCAACAATTATCCAGGCGATGAGAGACGATCAAAGAGTGGTTGATGATCTTCATCGTGATCCCCGACGAGGATTTGCGGCCTCCCAAAATATAGTGCCCAATAACCCAATTGCCTATCTTACTGCTCTTTCCGAACCGGCTTTTGCTAATTTTGCCGGAAGAGTTTATGTTTCAGGAGCAAGAGTTCCAGTTATCGCTGGGGCTCAGATTAAGGTAGCCATTGATTTTGAAGAGAAGGTGGGTGGGGTGGAGGCCCAACAGCTTCAACACCACCTTAGGGTGGCGGCTCGAGGACCCTTGCGCGGGGTTTTGGAATACAGCGATGATCTGACCTTAGTTTCATCCCATGTTATAGCCGCGGATTTACATCATTATCTGGCGGTAGTAGATGGAGGAAGTATTTCTACTCAAGGCGAAAATAGCGTAAGGATTAATCTCTGGGCTGATCCAGATATGAGTTTTGCTCATCAAACCCTGCGTGTGCTTGAGCACATGGCGAAAATGAGCTCAAGTTAGACGCCAGAGAAAATTTCGGGAAATCTTTGGAAAAAGTGAAATTTTTCTTGAAAGCGTTCGATAAGGAATTAAGGAACCTGAAACTGTATTTATATATATGATGTAAGAGGATAAGTGGAAAGGAAGGAATAAAGAAATGGCAAATGCGGTAGTGGGAACAAGAGTTGGAAGGCGAATTGATCTTTGGGCAACCAGAAAACTTGCCCCACTTGCAACCAGCATGGCCAGAAAGCCTGGATCAGCACAACTAGCAAGGGGTATATCAAATTTAGGAGGCTGGGCTGCATTAGGAATTGGCTATCGTTCTTGGAATGTTGGGACCTCACTTGAATTAGCCGCACAAACAGAAAGCCTTGATACCTACGATGAACTTGTTGCTGCCTATAAGCCAGATTTAACCAGTAGTACCTTTATGGATTCCCTGGCTAAGGGTGGGGCCCTTGCTGCTTTAACCACGGGCCATGTCATTGCCTTCCACTGTTTGGTTTCTACTCACGTAGCCTTTATGTCTTCTCCACTTAATGCTCCCGAGGACATTTCTGGTAGATTTGGTGTTTTAGAATTCCTTTATGGTAGCAACCACAGCATTGTGGATTTGCTTATGGCCTATGCTTGTTTTCATACTGCGGTTTCTGTTCATGAAATGGCGCACTTTTTAAAAGCTGTAGAGCAAAATGCTTTAAGTAAAGAAGCTCGAGAAGAAACTGCCAGGATAAAAGCACAGGGTAAGTTTCGTCAAGCCTTATGGTATGGAGAAATGTTTGTCAAAATTCCTTGGGGAAAATTCTATGGGGTAAGAAGAAATGGATTAGATTATGAAATTACATCCGATGGGTATAATATGGCAGTTTCAGCGGCTGGGCCTTCGGTTATGGGTAAGCTGGCTAAACTTGCTTTACCGGTAGGTATCGCGGCTGGAATCGCTGCCGAAGTTTCAGGTTTGTTTGGCTTTCATTATTTAGCCCGTCCTTTGGTAGGACTTGCGTTTATTGGACTAGGTGACCGTTTCTTAGCTGACCGTGGAGAGCTGGGTAAATATAGGGCTTGGGTAAAAGCAACAGAAAAAGGAGCAAGTGAGGTAGCTGACCAAAGTGCTGAGGAAATAAAAGATTTGCTAGGCAAGATTAAGGGTATGTTGGTTGATACGTCAAAGAGAATGAAAAGAATTACGCTAGCTGATGGCAGAGTTCTCATGCTTCCTTGGCAATTTAGAAATTGCGGTCAAGGTGGGCGTCATACCGAAGGAGAGTTCCCAGATAGCAATATTAGTATGCAGGAATCAATGTTTGTGCCACTGAGAGCTAAAAGTTATGAGGAAGCTCAAGAAATGACGGTTACTTTGCAGCGTCAATTAAATACGAGACTTGCTAATGATGAAGCGGGCTGTAAGGTTATGGGAAAAGGAACAGAGGGAGGGTTGGCAGCCTATATTGAGGCGGAAGAAGGGGATAAGGTTCCTGAACAGCGCTTATGGAGAATAATGACCCAAGTTATTAGGGATTGTGGTTGGGTTCCAGGCGAAGATGTGGCGATTGCCCTTGATCCAGCCGCATCAGAGCTGGAGAATATGTACCGACAAATACATGATAAGCCTAATTCAATTGGTCAGTATTGTTTCTGGCGTCATCCAGCCAAGCCGGTATTGTCCCGGGATGAAGTAGTTGATCTTTATCTGACAGCCGTTGAAAGGGATGGGGTTCCTATTTGTTCAATTGAGGATGGAGCTGGCGAAAGAGACATTAAGGGCTGGAAATTAATTATGGAGAAATTGAATCATATTTGTCGAGTTGTAGGCGATGATATTGCAACCACCAATGATCGAATTGTTGAAATGTATGCCAGGCAAGGACTCTTTGACACCCTGCTGGTAAAGCTTAATCAAATTGGAACCGTCTCCGAGGCGGTTTTGGCAATGCTTACAGCGATGGCCTACAAGATCGAACTAATTATTTCACATCGTTCTCAATCAACCTTTGATCCCTTTGAGGGAGATATTGCCGTGGCAATGGATGCCCTTGGGATTAAAGCTGGGGGAGGATCTAACTCGGAACGGCAAGCTAAATATGAACGTATAATCGAGATCTTTGAACTGGCGGTGCGAGAAGCAAGACCGCTTACTGGTTTGGAACGAGAACAAGTTGAAGTTGGACTGAAGTCCTTGGTAGCTAGCTTAACTGGTACGCCTGCTGATGAGGTTGAATTAGTTGATGGTGCCGCAGACATTGATGTTTTGAGATTAGTCATGGGTATGCTGCACTTGGAAGGCATTTACGGAAAAGAAACAGCCACCAACTCTGGAACGCCGACCACTGCAGTTACAGCTATTTTAGGAAAGAGCAATGTATTGCGTTTTACATCTGGAACACCGGTTGGTGCTTCAGCGGGTGTAACTGAGGCTACGCACTACGTTGATTCTATGATTAGGCCATGTGCGGCTACGGAAACCCATGCGGATTTATTTAACCAGCAAATGGTTATGACAGAAACCGGAGAAGAAGTTTGGACCGGGGTATATAACTTTAGAAAGGGGTTGAGCCGTTCCGATATAGAAGCAAAGCAAGATGCATCCCTCTTACCGCTTTGGGATAGGGCTCAACGCTACAAAGGCAAAGGAACGCTTACTGCTGCTGAGCACGTTGATAAGATTTTGGCAGCAACCTTTGTTGGTAAAAAAGTTGCTGACCTGGGGGGGGTAGTTGGGATTGATCGAACCCTATTGTCAATTGAAAGGTACCATGCGGTTGCTGCTGGAAAAATTGATGAAAATTCTTCATGGGAAGACCAGGTAGCTGCAATGCAGAGAAAAGGAATAATTGGAATGAATCCTATTTTAGCCTTGTCCCTATCTTTAGGTAGAGCTGCAGCTGCGGTTGAAGGCAAGGAGTTGTGGGAACCTATACGTGAGATGGCGGCTGAAACCATGGCAAAATTTGTTGCTGCTCATGGAGAACATGATGTTGCAGTGGATTGGCGACAAATCCGGGAGAATAACGGCTTTCAAGAGCTTAAAGTTCTTTATCAAGCAGCAGCACAAAATCTTATTGACGCAGATGACCTTATTCACCCACGATTACGCGAGTTTTTGCCAGTCTATGATGTTCCAGAAGTGGTTCGGGCCAGGCGTATTTTTACTGATCCAGAAATCTTAGCCCAGTTAGATAAGGGGCATCAGAAAAAAATGGAAATTTTAAGTGAGGTGTTTGTTCCTCACGGAACCTATGCCTATGAGGCCACGGTTGAAGCAGGGCCAAAAGGAGCTGGTCAACTAACTCCTCCTATGGTCCATAAAGTGAGAATAGCAGAAGGCTCTCGCACTGGTTTGGGCGAGCGTTATGTATCCAATGCAGAAGGCCGGTGGGTAGTGGGAGATGATAGTAAAGGACAGCGCCTGGGGACCCGCAGAATCTTTGTGGATGCAATTGGAACTGATAAAGGACTGGATGATGAGGAAGATTTAGTCTCTGTAGCAATTCCTATTATGCGAGGCGCTGAGCGCGGGAGGATTAAGATGGTGCTGGGGCGCTTTAGCGATGATATGGATGTGGCACAAAAGAAAGTGATATTTGCTGAGCAATATAATGCTATAAGAGCAACAGTTAGAGATAGGGGGACTGATCCGGCCCAGACTGGGTTTGAAGAAAGATTTGATCAAGCTTTTTCTAAGATCCCAATGCTTGAATTCTTTAGACGCAGTGCATTTGGTCTCTATGAAGGTTATATTCGACCGGAGTTTGAAGGCTAATATTTAGAGTCCCATAAGGAGGGCGGTTTTTATGTTAAAAGATTTTCGTTGTAAGTTTTGTCACCGGCTTCTAGCCAAGGTAGCTGAAAACAGCAAAGTTGAGATCAAGTGTCCCAAATGCAAAACCATGAACCTCTTTCAGGACGAAACCGTCATTGTCTATGAAATCCCTGAGAATAATGTGACCAAAAAGATTTTAGCCCGCGGAGTAGTTCAGTACGATTTGTTGGAGAACTAATTTAGGCTATACAAGCCTCTTTTTAGCGTGTTGAGTGCTGCCTCTTGTAACCCCTCAGGATAACTTGGATGAGCTTGGAAACTTTCAGCTAGTTGGTCAACTTTTAAGCCTTGTTTTGCGGCAATTGTGGCTGTACCGATTAAAGTGGTTGCTTCAGGACCCAAAATATGCACCCCTAAGATCTTATTATGTTCGTCGGAGATCACCTTGATAAAGCCTTCAATCTCACTCATGGCTTGTGCAATTCCCAGGGCCGCAAATGGGAATTTGCCAATTTTTATCTTATCGCCAAATTTTGAACGGGCTTCGTTTTCAGTTAGGCCAACACTTCCAATTTCTGGGTGGGTATAGATTCCAAAAGGAATGAAATCGTAAGTAAATGATTTGTTTTTCCCCATAGCATTTTCTGCTGCAACAACTCCTTGCTCATAAGCAATGTGAGCCAGCATTTTTGGGCTAACTAAATCTCCTACGGCATAAATGCCAGGGATACTGGTTTCCATTTTTTCGTTTACCCAAACCGAGCGCTTTTCCATTTTCAGTCCTAAATCTTCTAAGCCAGTAGTGTTTGGCGTCCTTCCCACACAAATCAGGCTTTTCCCACAGGATTTAGCTTGATCGAACCTGGTGTCGGTTAAAACAGTCACCTTTCGACGCTTTAAGATTCTCTTAACCATGGCAACTATTTCTTCGTCAACTCCCGGCAGGATTTCAGGTAGTGCTTCGTAGATGGTAATTTCTGATCCTAGCGCACTATAAATCTGGGCAAAGTGCAAACCAATGACTCCACCACCTACAATATCTAATTTAGGCGGAATTTCTGTCGCCTCCAGCAGGTCATCGCTAGATACAAATTTTTTGCCATCAAAACCGATCCCGGGAATGGAGATGGGCGACGAGCCAGTAGCCAAAACTATCTTTCTACTAACTACTAACGACTTACTACTATCCCTCGGGCTGAGTCCCCTCGGGACGAAGTCTGATTTCTTGACTTCAACTTTCCCGGGCCCCAAAACCTTAGCCTCCCCATAAACAACATCCACCCCATTTTTCTTAAGCAAAAACTCAACGCCCTTGGTTATTTTTTCAACAATCTTATTTTTGCGCTCAATGACCTTATTTAAATCAATTGCCGGCGTCCCACAGGAAACCCCAAAGCTTTCTGCTTTTTTGATTTTTTCGTAGAGATTGGTGGAGGCAATAATGGCTTTGGTGGGGATGCAGCCTCGGTTAAGACAGGTACCACCGATTTTGTCTTTTTCAATTAAACAAACTTTGGCACCTAGCTGGGAAGCTCTGATGGCGGCGACATATCCCCCCGGACCGCCGCCAATTACAATGATGTCGTATTGTGACATGGTGATTAATTATAGCATGACTTTATTTAGACTGCATGACCGCCTTTCTTTGGTGGCTTAGATATCTACTGGATAAGTGTGGAAATTTGATATTTTTCTCGTTTGCTAGATGGCCGGGTTGTCTATTGGATAAGAGGAAGAATTTGATATTTTTTCTCGCTTGCCCTGAGCTTGCTTGCATTGAGCTTGTCGAAATGTCGAAGGGCTCGTCCGACTCGCTGCGAAAAAAAATAAAT
>JABMSE010000067.1 GCA_013204645.1 Candidatus Saganbacteria bacterium
GGAGAAGGAGAAGGAGAAGGAGAAGGAGCGCATCTGTTCAAAGGCACATCTTTGGAAAAAATTGTGCGCCAGGGCCTTTTAAAAAATCATAGAATAACGCTTAGGAGCAAAACCAAAGAGGAAATCCCGGTTATGCTTTCTGGTTCGGTTTTAAGAGATAAAAGCGGAGAGCTGGTTGGGATTGTGTCTATCGCCAGGGATATGCGGGATGTAAATAGATTAATTGGTGATTTGGAACAGTCTAGATCTGATTTGGAAAAACGAAAAGGTGAATTAGAAACTAGAGTTAAAGAATTATCCGATTCCCGCTCAGCCACCATCTATATGCTTAAAGACCTTGACCGCACTGAAAAAGAGTTGAGGCAAACCTT
Source organism: Candidatus Saganbacteria bacterium (assembly GCA_013204645.1). Lineage (GTDB taxonomy): Bacteria > Margulisbacteria > WOR-1 > O2-12-FULL-45-9 > O2-12-FULL-45-9 > JABMSE01. The sequence continues at coordinate 372 of JABMSE010000067.1, forward strand.
AAAAGATTTAAGATTTACTCAAGCTCAGCTTGTTCAAGCCGGCAAATTAGCTGGGATAGGCCAGCTTGCTGCCGGAGTAGCCCATGAAATAAATAACCCTTTAACTACAGCTTACGGTTTTCTTGAACTTTTATTGGAAGAGGATCTAGCTTTAAGCACCAAAAAGGATCTCAAGAAAATAAGAGTAGCCCTTGAACGCTGTAAAGATATCACTGCACGGCTTTTAAGTTTTACGCGGCCGGCAGAAACAAAAGATCTAGTGCTAACAGATGTGAATAACACCTTGAAGCAAACGTTATCTTTGATGACCAGTCAACTCATGCACCAAAATATAGAATTAACTCAAAAACTAGCTCCGGATTTGCCGGAAGTATTGGCCATTCCTGCTCAACTTCAGCAAGTTTATATGAATCTAATCTTCAATGCCCAGGACGCTATGCCAGATGGCGGAGAATTGAAAATCGAAACTAGGAAAACAAAAGTAGATCAGAAAGAACATGTAGAGATAAGAATTAGTGATACCGGAATGGGAATTCCCGCACAAAATCTAGAACGTATATTTGAACCTTTCTTTACCACTAGAAGACCGGGTAAGGGGATTGGTTTGGGGTTATCATTGAGTTATGCTATTATCAAAGAATATTCTGGATCTATAGAAGTAGAAAGCAAAGTAGGGGAGGGTACTGTTTTTTTTATAAATTTGCCTGGGCTCTCTTCTAAACAAAAGAGGAGCAATGAAAAATATTAATGGATATTAAAACGAGAAGTCGACAACCTATTTTGGTAATTGATGATGACCCTGGAATTCTGGATCTCTTTGTCCATCTGCTTGGAAGCAACGGATATGCGATTGATACTGCTAAAAACGGATCTCAAGCCATTTCTAAAGCCAGAAAGAAGTTTTATCCATTAGCTTTTATAGATATAGTCATGCCAGGTTTAAATGGTTTGGAGACTTTTTCAGAGCTAAAAAAAATTAGCCCTAAAACAAGAGCAGTAATGATAACTGGTTATGCGGCTTCGGATTTAATAGAAAAATCTTTAGATTCAGGGGCTTATGCCTGCATTGATAAACCTTTTCAGATTAAAGCAATACTAAATTTAAGCAAAAAAATCCTACAGAAAAAGCTTTGATTTTTATTTCTTCCATAGTCCAAAGAACTTTTTTTATTCATTAAGGACCCGCTTAACTGCCAGCTTAATATCATTAATATGATTAAAAGGTTTGTGCATTACACCAGCCGCACCAAGTTTCATCATTTGATTAATCACATTTTCAACAGCAAAACCAGTTATTACAATAATTTTCGATTTAGGGCTAATTTTTTTTATAAGTTTAAAAAATTCCAAAGGATCAACATTTGGTATAATTATATCTAAAAAAATAAGATCAAAAACTTCTTTGCTGAGAAGTTCTTCAGCTTCTTTGTCATTTTCAGCTGTTTTCACATAATAGTTCTCAAGAACTCTAGAAAAAAGCTCTAATATGTCTTTTTCATCATCTACGATTAATATCTTTGGCATATCCATTAGATTATCGTTCATTATTTAAGAAAATTTCACTTTTTAATGATTTTTTTTCAATGAATTTATCAATTCGGTTATAATTTTGATGCAGCGTTTTGTAGTTCTTTCTAATTTTTTTAGATCTTTATGTTGAGACTTATTATTATCCATTTCAGAAATTAAAATCTGAATAAAACCTAAAAGTGTAGTTAAAGGATTATTTAGTTGATAAGCAATGCCTTCAACTGTTTTTTGAATGGCTGCAATTTTTTCGATTCTTCTTATTTTTTCTTCATTTTTCTTTAGTTCATTATACAATGAGGCAGTCTGAGCTGTGATCTGGCTCTGTTCAGCGATGCGCGCCATAAGAGTTTGGATTTTGGTTTCTAGTTTATTATTTTTTATTTTATATTTTTTTAATTCGCTTTCCGCTTCTTTGAGTTTCTTTTTCAGTTTTCTTGCTTCATTTATCATTTTATATTGTTTTAAGGGAACATAGATGTTTTTTTTCTTTTTCTCTCTTGAGCGTTCTCCGGGAGCCAGGAAGTAGGTGAGGGGTAGATTTAGGGTTGCAGCAATTTGCTCAAGGTCAGTTAGGAGTATATATCTTTTTCCGCTTTCGTATTGCGAGATAGTGGAGGTGGTATATCCCAGCACCGAAGCTAAGACTTTTTGTCCAACCTCTTGCTCTTTGCGCGCTTTTTTTATTTGATGTCCGATTGTTTCATATAAACCCATGTGGTATTTATTATAGCATGATCTTGGGAATTAACAAGATGTTAACATTTGAGGTATAACAATTTGTTACAAAATACAACTTGTATATAACGCCTTGCAGTACTATGATTACTTCACAAATTGACAAGCAGGAGGGGAGCTCACTAGATGAGTAGAAAGCCGAAAATGTTAAACAATAGAATTGCTCCCACTTTGGAATCCCACAAAGAAAAAATAAATCTCCAGGGAGCTGACTTTAAACTGATTAATTTGATTCGCTCCATTGGTGATGGAGAAATAGAAAATATTCAAATTAAAGATGGCGTGCCAGTAACTTATAAAACTGCTTGGAAGAGCGGGGAACTTTAAATGTTTACCTGGTTGTTGAAAATTTTGCATGCATTGGGTTTAATAAAAATAAAAGAAACCGGAATTACGCTTTATGATGATTATTTATTATTACACTATAAATAGGGGCGTAGCCCCGAGCGAGGGGGTCGATAGTCCCGAGAGATCGGGGCTCCCTAAACGTTATTATATATAAGGGGAGGTGAAACATAATGGCAGTCGAAAAAGCAATTGCAAGTTCAAGTTTAGTTGAAGTTGTTGACAGAATTCTCGATAAGGGAGTTGTTGTTGACGCATGGGTAAGAGTTTCTTTAGTTGGTATCGAACTCTTGGCTATTGAAGCAAGAGTGGTTGTCGCTTCTGTTGAGACATTTTTGAAGTATGCAGAAGCAGTTGGATTACTACCCGCAGCAGCATAAGCTAGCTTAAGGTAATCAATCCATGAGAGATATCCTTGATATCTTGAAGGCGTCAAAGCGGCCCCTTCATCCGTAAATGGCTCAAGCATATCTCTTGTATCTGGATTTAAAGGGAGAAGGATCTTTTAAATGAGCATCACAGAAGCAGGGAACATGAAAAGTTTTGTAGAAGGCGTAATTGACTTTTACGAAAGAAGAGTAACTGTAGTTAGTTCTGTGATGAAGGAAACAGCTGAACTGCTTCAAAACTTTCGCCTGGAGCAGGAAACCATGGCTGGCCAGCTGCGCGATATCTTAGCCAAACAGGAATCCCTGCGCAGAAGAGATTTTGACATGATGATTGAAGATCTAAGAATATCGCGGGAAGGCAGGGAAAAGGAAGTAGTTGAAATGCTCGAGCATTTCCAGAGCCAGGAAGAGAAAATGGTTTCTAAGCTTCGAAGTGTAGTTTCCGGAAGCAGCGAAGTTAAATTAGGAGATTTCAAACTTTTGAGTCAGACGATTCTGGGGGAGCAGAAGGAGAGAGAAAAAGAAATGGTTACTTTACTCCGCAGCTTCCACCTGGAACAGGAAGAATTTTCCGCCGCGCTGAGAAAACTCCTTTCCAAAGGCGAGCAGGTACGAATAAAGGATTTTAAAGCCATGCTCGAAAGTATCCGGCTCAGCCAGAAAGGAAGAGAAACCGAGGTAGGAAAGCTTCTGGGTGATTTCGAAAGGGTTCAGGAAGAGGTCGGTCTGCGCTGGGGTAAAGTAATCGAAAGTTATGTATAAAAAGGAGGAATGAGAAAAATGGCAAATGCAGATGATTTAAGAGGCTTGGCCCAAAATATGGTCAATGCTTATGAAGACCGGGATGCACGCATAGCTGCTATAAAAGTAGATACTGCTGCGTTGCTGGGTGAAGCCAAGAGAAATGACCATGCAAGGATGGTCGATGTCAAAAATTTAAAAGTTGCAACTCAGGATTTGGTGGATGATCTTCACAAAGAATCCAAGAAGAGAGCTGCAGATGTTTCGAAGCTTATGGGCGAGTTTGCAGATGAAAAGCCAGTCAGGATAAAAGAAGTTAAGGCTAGAGCTGCAGGTGTCAAGAGACTGTTGTTAGCATTTAACAAGGAAGATCAGCAAAGAGCTGCTGAGATTTCAAAACTCATGTGTGAGTATAAGGCTGATGATAAGGCCAGAGCAGTAGATGTTGACAAGCTACAGGCTGCAACTCAGAGACTGGTGAAGCACTTTGGTAAAGAAAGCAAAGAGAGAGCAGTGGAGATGTCAAAGCTCATAGATGATTTTGCATCCGAGAAACCAGTGAGAATAAAGGAAGTAAAACATCGAGCAGTTGAAGTGAAAAAGTTGCTGACAGAATA
>JABMSE010000068.1 GCA_013204645.1 Candidatus Saganbacteria bacterium
CTCTTATCCAATAGACAACTTGGCCCCAAACTATAACATACAGCGGTTGCAAAAAGCAAACCCAGCTGCTATAATCGCTCCAATGTGGCAAAAAATTAGTGGGTATTTCCTGCGCGGATTAATAACTTTATTGCCCCTTCTGGTAACCGTCTGGTTGCTTTATTTTATGTTTACCTTCCTGGATGGGATATTCGCACATCTTATTACATTAATTGTTGGACGTCCTATCCCCGGATTAGGTTTTATCATCACGATTGTCTTAATCTTTTTGGTTGGCTTTTTCGCCACCTATATTATCAGCGCTCAACTTTTTAAACTGGGCGAAGAAATTCTTTATCGCGTCCCTATTGTAAAAAGTATTTATTCTGCGGTTAAGCAAATCAATGAGCTCCTCTTTATTCAAAAGAATGCTGATGAATATAGAAGAGCTTGCATTGTTGAATATCCAAGAAAGGGTGTCTGGTCAATGGGCTTTGTCACCTCCGATGCCGCACCTGAGATTGAAGCCAAGGCCAAGGAAAAAATGATAAATGTTTTCATCGCTAACACCCCTACTCCAGCCACTGGATTCCTGGTCATGGTTCCAGCCAGAGAGGTTATCCTGCTTGACATGAAAATTGAGGAAGCCTTTAAATATGTTGTGTCCGGTGGGGTCCTAAAACCTAAAACTGTCGCGCCCGAGATGCCTTCTAAAAAGGAGTCATAAATGCATATCATTATAGTGGGCTGTGGCCGGGTAGGATCGCAGCTAGCCCAAATCCTCTCCCATGAAGGCCACAATGTTGTTATTATTGATAAAAATCCCACCTCCTTTAAAAGGCTCGGTACAGAATTCAACGGAATTACCATAGTTGGAGTAGGTTTTGACCCGGAAATTCTAAAGCGGGCTGGGATTGAACGCGCCGATGCCCTAGCCGCAGTAACTAATGGTGATAATTCAAATATCATGGCCTCGGAAATTGCCAAGAAGATCTACAAGGTCCCCCAGGTTATTACCCGGATATATGATCCGCTGCGCGCAGATATTTACAAAAAATTTGGTTTAAATACCATTGGCACCACGACCATTGTTGCACAAATCTTTCGTAGTGCTATCCTTAAAGAATCTTCCAAAATGGAATTCTCAATTGGTAATGATATTGGGGTAATAGAATACAAGGTTAAAGGGGAAAAGCTTCCTGCTGCAACTACCCCCGAAGAAGTTAACCAAAAAGCAGAGGAGCAAGCCTAAATGTATGTATTAATTGTTGGTGGGGGCAAAGTTGGAGACTCACTTGCCAGGACCCTATCTTGTGAGGGCTACGATGTTGCTGTAGTTGAAAAAAACGAGAAAATAGCCCGGCGCATCGCTGAAAATCTAGATAATGTACTGGTAATAAACGGTGATGGATGTGATCCAGCCCGTCTCGAAGATGCAGGAATTGCCCGCGCCCAGGTAGCAGCTGCCGTAACCGGTGACGATGAAGATAATCTTATTATCTGCCAACTCGCCCAGGATACTTTTGGGGTTCCTCGGGTAATTGCCCGGGTGAACAATCCTCGAAATGAAATCACTTTCCAGAAACTGGGAATTGATACCATTTCCAGCACCACCATTATCACTAAATTAATTGAAGAAGAAGCAACGATCGGAGATATCTTTACCCTTTTAGCCCTTAAACGCGGGAAACTATCCCTTGTAGAAGCTACCCTTAAAGCAAAATCCCCAGTGATAAACAAAAGCATTAAAGACATTAAGCTTCCAGTTGATTCAATTCTGGCAACTATCTGCCGTGAGACCCAGATCATATTCCCAAAGGGCGAAACCATTCTCTTGCCTGGGGATTCCGTAATTGCCTTATCCACGGTTGAACAGGAAAAAGCATTACGTGAAGCCCTGCTGGGAAAAGAATAGGCTATGTTACTTCGACCCACCAATGAAGATCTAAAAACAGTTGCTTATTATATCGGCCGACTTATCGTCGGCTTAGGCATTGTTTTTGTCATTCCCTTAATAACTGCCCTTATTTTTAAAGAGTGGGATCGCGCAGTTGATTTTACCATTAGTATGCTGTTATCCATCTTTCTGGGAGTATTACTACAAAGGTTGTTTCCTTCACACCAGGATATGAACTGGAGCCAAGGCTTGGCGGTTACTTCAATCTCATGGCTGGTAGCAATGTTATTGGGCGCAATTCCTCTCATGCTTTCGGGACATTATCTGTCCTATCTAGATGCCTGCTTTGATGCTATGAGCGGTTTTGCAACCACGGGGCTGGCTTTAATCCAAAACCTTGATCATGCGGCTAATTCCCTCAATATGTGGCGGCATCTAATGATGTTTTTGGGTGGCCAGGGAATTGTAGTCATTGCCCTAACCTTTCTCGTGCGCGGAACAGCTGGAGCTTACCGCATGTATGTGGGTGAAGCTCGTGAGGAAAAAGTACTACCTAATGTAATCCAAACTGCCCGTTTTATCTGGTTGATCAGCCTAATCTATTTAGCCTTTGGAACGCTGGTCTTAACTATTATTGGGTTTCTTGAAGGAATGCCGCTTATTCAAGCATTCTTACACGGAATATGGATTTTCATGGCGGGTTTTGACACCGGTGGGTTTGCTCCCATGTCTCAAAGCATTTTGTATTACCATAGCTTCCCCTATGAAATTGCCACGATGGTTTTAATGGTACTGGGCACAATTAACTTCAGCTTGCACTATGCCATCTGGAGCGGTAAATTTAGGGAGTTTTTTAAGAACATTGAAATACGAACCTTATTCGTCTCGATGACCACCCTTTTCATTATTACCTTGATTGGTTTAACCCAATTAAGGGTTTATCCAAATTGGATTGCGGATTTTCGCAAAGGATTTTATCAACTCATTTCTGCCCATTCAGGCACTGGATTCACGACAATTTACGCGCCCCAGTTCCCTACTGAATGGGGTTACCTGGCACTACTTATGATAATTTTTGCGATGGCCTTTGGTGGATCAGCTTGTTCAACTGCGGGCGGTATAAAAGCATTGCGCATTGGTATCTTTTGCAAGGCCTTTTTACAGGATCTAAAGCGTATCATGTTTCCAGGAAGTGCAGTTATTATAGCTAAAATCCATCACATCAAAGATATCATGCTCGAAGATAGGTTAGTTAGGTCCGCCATGGTAATTTTAGTTAGTTACATTATTGTTTATTTTGCCGGAACAATCATTGGAGTTTATTATGGTTATCCTTTTTGTGATGCGCTCTTTGAATCTACCTCGGCGGCGGCCAATGTTGGCTTATCTACCGGGATAACTGCTCCCTCTATGCCAACTGGCCTAAAAATTACCTATATTATTCAAATGTGGATGGGACGGCTTGAGTTCATGTCAATCTTCATTCTCTTAGGTCTAGTAATTGCACGGTTTACCGGGGCAAGAGGAAGATCTAAATGAAATTGTTTGTTTGTTTGTTATTTATTATTTGTAATTTGGTAATTGCCGCAGAGGCGGCCCCTATCTCAAGCACAGAACTAATCGAGAACGCGGATCTCTACAGTGGCAAGATTGTTGAATTTGAAGGTGAGGCCATTGGGAATGTCATGGTACGGGGAGATCACGCTTGGATTAACGTAAAAGACGGGGTCTATGCGATTGGTATCTGGGCGAAAAAGGAACAAGCTTTAAAAATCAAACAAACCGGTGGCTATCGACATATTGGAGATAAAGTTTTAGTTACGGGGACCTTTTATCGTGCTGACCCACAACAGGGCGGAGACCTAGATATCCGGGCTAATCAAATAACCATAATCCAAAAGGGCTACAAGAGAAAATTAACCATCAAACGTTCCAAATTTATCATCGCGGCCATTTTATTCCTTGCCTGCTTTATTGTGATTGTTTACCCCTATCTGATACCCAAAAGAAAGAAAAAGATAACGTAAATTTCGTCACTTCGTGCAAATGTTTATATCCGCTCCGCAAGCCCCACACTTACCAGAAACCAACCCTTTAACTTCAGTTTGGTATCCCATTCTCTCAATTAGAAGCTTTTGACATTTGGGACAATAGGTATTTTCACCGGCATGACCAATAACCTTACCAATATAAACAAATTTCAAACCGGCATCTAGCCCAATTTGTCTGGCTTTTTCCAGGGTAGAAACCGGAGTTGGGGGCAAATGGGCAAATTCAAGATAAGGAATAGAACGCGTAAGATGCCAGGGCGTTTCCGGACCTAATTTCTCTCTTATCCACTCGGCAATCCCCTTAAGCTGGGTTTCATCATCATTAATGGTTGGGACAACGAGGGTTACTATTTCTACGTGCATATTCCATTTATTTTTTGCACGTTCACCAGCAGCCAAGACAGGTTTAAAATCTCGTATCTTACAGAGTTTATAATAGGCTTCATCCGAAAAGCCCTTAAGATCTAGGCAATAGGCATCAAGATATGGGGCAATCGTATCCAATGGTTCCTGATTAATATATCCATTAGTAACAAAAACGGTATAAAGACCGGCAGCGGAAGCCAGCTTCGCTCCCTCAAAAGCATACTCAAACCAGATGGTTGGCTCGTTATAAGTCCAGGCAATCCCCTGGCAATTAGCTTCCTTGGCCAACGTTATCAACTTATGAGGGGAAATCTTCTCGGCCATGGGTTCTTTATCCAAAGCCGCCATATTAACGTGGGCAATCTGCCAGTTCTGGCAATGGCCACAGCGCATATTGCAACCATATGTCCCAACTGACAATACCCGTGACCCAGGGTGAAAATGGAAAAGTGGTTTTTTCTCAATGGGATCGGCTGCAACGGATGAAACCTTATCATAAATCAATGAGTATAATTTACCATCGATATTCTTTCTGGCGCCACAAATCCCAGCCTGCCCTTTTGCGATTTTGCACTTTAAGGGACAAAGCACACACTCAACTTTATCGCTTGCAAGCTTATTATAAAACATAGCTTCGAATCTCTCATTCATAGCAAGCCAATTCTAACACACATAAATCAGCGGCAAAAGTGTCCCGACGACATTAATCTATTCGGTAATGGAATGTCGGGATCCCGTCCCGATTCGTTCTTCGAACTTCTCGGGATCCCGAAGCATTATATC
>JABMSE010000069.1 GCA_013204645.1 Candidatus Saganbacteria bacterium
GACGAGCGAGAAAAAATATCAAATTCTTGCACTTATTCAATAGACATCCTGGTTGAGCCTATACCGCTGCCCATAAATAGCCCGGCCGCCATTGGCATAATCTTCCCAGAAAATATAAAGACTGTTATCCTCTGGGCTGGCGACGATTTTGGGGGATCTAGCCCCGTCTCGACTCTTAATTTTTATCCCGTTTTCCATCCAGTCGGCCTTCCCATTGCTATTTAATTTTTGCATATATATTTCGTAGAATTCACCACTGCGGTAATCTTCCCAGGCAATAATAACGCTTCCATTTTTCCAGGGAATAATTTGGGGAGAGTATTGGGTATAGGGCATAGAAACCACAGCAACCCCTTGTTCGCCCCAAGGCAGTTTTCCAAAGGGCGTAACTTCGGTTGCAAAAATATCCCAGTTGCCATAGCGATAATCTTCCCAGACCAGGATCTTTTTATCTGAAAAGCGAGCGTTTTGCTGAGTGCGACTTAGCTGGTTAATCGGAATACCATCGGTCATCCAGAGAGGGCGCCCGGATTTATCAATACGTTGGGCGTAAATATCATAGCTGCCACCGCCTTTGTCGGTCCAGGAAATAATAGCCCCGCCTTCGCCGTCGCCTATGAGCTTTGGCGAACGTTGAACATCTGGGGCACCACAAACCAGAACACCGTCTTTTTGCCAAAGAGGTTCACCCGATGAATTTATTCTTTGTGCATAAATATTCGGGTTGCGGTCTCCGCGGCGATAATCTGTCCAAGCCAGGAGTGCCCCGCCCATGCCGTCAGGAATCATGGCTTGATCGATTTGGTCGCCATTGGCAGAAATTACAATTTTACCCTTGCTACCCCACAGAAGTTCTCCGTTTTGGGAGATTCTCTGGGCATAGATGTCTTTTAAGCTTAAAACATCGCGGTCATCCTGCCAGGTAACAATTGCGCCTCCCGCCCCATCTCTTATCATCAAGGGCTTGGTTTGACGTGATTTTATCTTTGCGATCGGCAGGCTGCTGTCCAACAGTTTTTGCCCGCTTGAGTTTATATGTTGTAGGCGTATGGCAGGAAAGTCTTTAGCTCGATAGTCTTCCCAGGCAACCCAGCCCCCGCTGCGGCTATCAGATATAATACAAGGACTTAGTTCATTGGCCGAAACTTTTGCAATCGGAATACCATGTAAGCCCCACATCAGTTTGCCGTTTTTGTTTACCTTTTGGAGGTAAACATTAAAATATCCAGAGCGCGCATCTTCAAAAGCCAAAATGATTTCATTTTGATTAGTTAAAGTTAATTCCATGTTTTGTTGTATAACCGATCCTTGCGCAGCACAAACCACAAGGCCTGGTTGAGCAAAGAGGAGATTCCCATCCGGCCCCAAATTTTGCGCATAGATGTCATAACCGCCGGATTGGGTGTCTTGCCAGCAAATGATGGCGTTGTTTTGTAAACCAGCAGCCAGGGCCGGCGATTCTTGGTTTTCGTGGCCAGAGGCAACGGTAATCCCCCCGCTTTGCCAAAGGAGAGTACCAGCACTATTTATTTTCTGAGCCAATAAATCAATTGCGTTTTGTTTGCCTTTATCTTCCCAGGCAATAACCCAGTTTTCGGTCGTAAGTTTGACAATGGCAGGATTTTTCTGGCCACCGCTGGCATTGGTGATGGCGCGGCCGTTTTCTGACCAAGCAATTCTTCCCTCCTTTGTGATTCTCTGAGCATAAATATCGCTTTCATCTGAGCGAAAATCGGTCCAGACAAGGATTGCCCCATCTTGGCCATCTGGGCTAAGCCTAGGATTTTCTTGGGCATAGGGAAGGGAACATGCGGCAACTCCATTTTTTTGCCATAAAAGTTTTCCTGATAAATCAACTTTTTGCGCATAAATATCGATGTTATTAGAACGTGAGTCATTCCAGGCAATGATAGCCCCATCAGAAGCTTGGGTTATTTCTGGGCGTTCCTGATTATTTAGAGCTGCGCAGACTGGAATTCCATCTTTCTCCCAGAGGTATTTTCCAGAAGAATTAATGCGCTGTGCATAAATATTATTGTCAGAGGAACTGCCTCGGCCATCCGTCCAGGTAATTATGGCGCCACCTGTGCCATCGCTTGCGATTTTGGGATACCATTGTGTTCCAGATGTGCTGCAAATTGGAATCCCGTTTTCCTGCCATAAAGAGTTACCCTGACTATTAATTTTTTGTGCATAGATATCTTCACCTTTGCCACTTCGATAATCGTGCCAAACAATAATAGCGCCCCCGGATCCATCAGAAATTAATTCTGGGGCAAATTGACCAACCTTAGCTGTACATACTGGGATACCCGCTGTGCCCCAAAGCGGATTACCCGCTGGCCCGATACGTTGAGCATAAATATCAGAATGGCCAGATCGATAATCTTGCCATACCACAATCATTCCATCTTTGCTATCAGTTGTGGCCTTAGGAAAATTCTGGTTGCCACTGTATTTACATAATGCCACTCCATTTTCCTTCCAGAGGATGGCGCCGGCCCCAGTCATTTTTTGGGCATAAATATCATAAGAGCCTCCGCGCCCATCTTCGAAGACAATCATATAGTTGCCTTTCCCGTCAGCTACGATTTGAGGATTTTGTTGTACTGCGTTGCCGGGCGTGTCATTTATAGCAATGCCCTGGGGGGGGAAGAGAGGTTGGGGTTGTTGGGCAAAAGCAGTGACAGGGAAAATGACAAATGACAAATTAAAAATGACAAATGAAGGAATAATTATTTTAAATAATAATCTGCCGAAGGCAAATACATTCATTTGACATTTGACATTTGACATTTGACATTTCATGCAGCTGCTTCCGCTAGCTTCATCGAGATTACCCGAGAGGAACCGGGTTCCTCCATGGTAATACCATAAATGTTATCTGCCACGGCCATAGTGCGTTTGTTATGGGTGATAACAATAATCTGCGTTTGCGAAGCAAAATCTTTAAGCATTTCAGTAAAGCGTCCGATATTGGCATCATCTAAGGCAGCGTCCACTTCATCCATAAAACAAAAAGGGCTTGGCCTAATTTTTAGCAAAGAAAATAAAATAGCAATGGCGCAAAGAGAACGCTCACCGCCGGATAAGAGCGGTAGCGGGGTCCACTTTCGGCCAGATGGCCTAACGGATATTTGGATTTCAGCCTCGATGGCAGGAACCCCTTGGGCCAAAGAAATCTTTGCTTCACCCCCAACAAAAAGCTTAGAAAAAGTCTCCGAGAAAACACTTGAAATTTGCTGCATAGTTTCAATAAAGGTTTGTTCGGCCTTTAGATCCAACTCTACAATTAAGCTGCGCAGGTTTTCGCGGGCAGCGCTTAGGTCGGAAAGCTGGGCATCCAAAAAAGAGAGGCGTTCTTTTTCTTTTTCAAATTCTTCTATGGCTAAGAGATTTACGGGTTCAAGCGAGCGCAGCTTTGATTTACCTTCTTCTATTTCTTTTTTGGCTTTAGTAACATTGGAAACATCAAAGGAGGTTTTTTCTATTTCTTCAATCGTCAAGTTGTATTCAAGCGACAAACGTTCCGTGATGGCGCTCGTTTCCCCCTCAAGTTTTGCTAGGGCTACCTCAAGGGCAGTTTCCTGATTCATGCTTTTTCTTTCAACCTGACCCTCGCTCCTAATCCTTTCTTCTATTTCCCCTATTTTGTTGAATAAATTTTCTTTTTCCCGTTTTTTGTCTGCCAGCAGGGTTAAGGTTTCCTGTTTGGCGCTGGATTGGGAAAGTTTAGCGATTAAATTTTCAAGCTGGGCCTTATGGGCTTGCCTGGCAAAAGAGGCTCGTTCTTTTTCTTGTGCGGTTTTTTGTGTTTCTTCTTCAAGCATTTCAAGCTTCATTTTATAAGCTTCTTCTTTTTCAATGGATTTGCCAAGATTAAGGCTTAAGGTGGCGTTTTCTCCCAGGAAAGATAAAATAGAGGAAAGACGATCAATTAAACTTTTAAGATTTTGAAGCATCAGAGCTAAAATATCCACCTGCTCAAGAGAACTTAGGTTGAGGCCGCTTTGTTCTTTGGAAAGAGCGACTTTTAATGTGCTGCTTTTTTCAATTAGATCGCGTTGCCTGCTTTCAAGTTCTAAGAGAATGCCTTCTTCTCTTTTGAGCTCGCTTTCTTTGAAGCGGCGATCCAGCTCAACGTCACGCAGCCGGTCTTTTTCCTCATCCAGCTTAATCAGTATTTCATCAATTTCGCCTTCAAGCCTGCGGTAGCTTTCTTTTAGCTCCTGAAGGGATCCAAAATCCTTTTCTTCCGCTTCTTTTTTTTCTTCCGCTTCTTTTTTTACTTTTTCTAATTCTACTTGCAGGCTGCTTCTTTTCTCTAAAATGTTGGCAATAAGGCGCCTGCAGAGCCCTAGGTCCATCTCTTTTACCTGGGCTTGAATTTGCAAATATTCTTTGGCTGATTTGGCCTGGTCTTCAAGGGTGATCAAATGTTCGCTCACTTCTACTTTTAAATCACTTAAGCGCAGGATGTTTTGTTCAGCTGCAATTAATTTTTTCTCTGCAGCATATTTTCGCGTTTTATACTTATTGATTCCAGCGGCTTCTTCAAAAACAGCTCTTCTTTCTTCGCCTTTGCTGGAAAGGATAGCGTCTACCTGGCCCTGGGTGATGATGGAATATGTTCCTTCGCCCAGGCCGGTATCAAGCAGGAGGTCCTTGATGTCTTTTAAGCGACACTGATTTTTATTTATAAAAAATTCACTTTCGCCTTCGCGAAAAGTACGCCGCTTAATCAAAACCTCGGTAAAGGGAATGGGAAGTTTCCCTGCCGTGTTATCAAAAACCATGGCAACCTCTGCCATAGAAAGGGATTTGCGCGATGCAGTTCCAGAAAAGATGATGTTTGAGAGACTGGCCACGCGAAGTTCTCTTGGATTATCTTCGCCCAGCACCCAGCGAGAAGCATCCATAAGGTTGCTTTTGCCACAACCATTTGGCCCGACTACGGCGGTAATTCGGGAGTCTTCTAGAAATTCAATCTCCGTTGAATCAGCAAATGTTTTAAACCCACGTAAAATAAGAGACTTTAGAAACATCTTACATTACATAATAGCATAAAAATTTATGGGGCTCAAATTATTAGGACTTGCAAGTAGCAAAGGGTGTGTTAAAATATGACAAAATGAAGAAGTTATTTATCCTTCCATTTTTGCTGCTGCTTCTTTTGTTTCTGGCTGCGGCAACCGGAGCCCAAGGAAACCCCGCCAGCATTGACAAACATGTGACCTTTCAGGAAAAAATCTTATTGCAAGGGACAGAGGCCAACCTGGGAAGCCTTGAAGTAAATGGGCATAATATTAAGCTGGGCTCAGATGGCTCTTTTAGCCTTGAGTTGATCTTAAAGCTTGGAAAAAACTACGCCGAATTAGTTGCCTACAACAACAAAACCAGTAAACGTTCAGTTAAAGAAGCGCGCCTTGTAAGGCGAGAACTCTTTCCTGATCTAGCGCTTCTTCCCGGCGGCAGTAAATATTGGGCCTTTGATCCAATTGTTAATTTAGCCACCCTGGGCTATATTGAGGCTTACCCTGATGGAGATTTTTACCCCCAAAAATCAGTAACGCGCGGAGAATTAGCTACCTGGATTGCGCGTGCGGAAAACCTGGCGTTGCCCACTTTAACTCAAGATGTTCTTTCTGATGTGCCCAAAGAACACTGGCGCGCTCCCCATATTAAGGCAGTGGTGGACAAGGGCTATATGCAGGAATATTCTGATGGAAATTTTGGCATTGATGATCCTGTTTCTAGGCGCGATGCTGCCGGGGTAGCCGTGCGCGCAGAACATCTAAAAGCCAAACAAATCACAGAACCACTCTTTATTGATGTTCCCTTAAATGAAGAAGGTGCTTCGTCAATTTATGTTGCGCGAGAAAATGGTTTAGTAAAAGGTGTTTCCGCAGTCACGCCAATTTTTCAACCAGATCGAGCGCTAAGCCGGTCCGAAGCAGCTGTTTTGTTGGCCAGATTCAAACTGCCCAAAAAGAGCATCTCAGACTTATTTGATTTCAATAAGGGGTTTTCAGCCAAAAACTATTGTGGATTAAATGTGGCCCCTGAAATTATTAGCTTTACCGTCGATCCCTATGAGATTTTAGTTGGTGACAAAACTATAATTCGCCTGCAGGCTCAACTGGCTCCGCGCCTTGGAATTTACCCGATTGCCAGGGTGAGCGTTGATTTGTCAGAGGTAGGGGGAGTGCCAGACGCGGAAATGTTTGATGATGGCAGCCATGGCGATCCCGAGCCGCATGATTTGATTTATTCTTTGAACGTCTCCCTTGAAGAAAAAGAGAGCGCAAGCAAGACCCTAACGGTTAGTGCCGTTGACCAGCTAGGCTGGGAAACTCGCAAATCGGCCAGCCTTTTGATACTTGAGCGATGAAAACCTTTAAAACCCTGAAGATAAAATTTTGGCTTTGGCTGCTTTTTTCTTTTTTGGTTTTTGTTACCCCTCTTTGGGCGGCAACTGTTACCCAACTTTCTGAATTGAGCATTTACCCCTATAACATCAATTATGGGGCTCGTCCCTTGGGTATGGGGTCGGCCTTTATTGCGCTACCTAATGATGCCTATGCTGTGCTTTATAATCCGGGGGGCTTGGCTTGGGCAAAAGGAGTCTCACTTTCTTTAAGCGACTTAAATAATTTTGGAATTGTACAGGCTCATCCTACCGGCAACAATGCCTCTTTGGGCTTGGGGGTCATCACTACTAAGGTAGTGGATGTACCCATTACAACGGGGGAAGCGACCTCAACCAGTAATCTTGTTTTGGTTTCTTATGGAAGCAGATTAAGCGCATTACCCGGGCAGAAAGAAAACAACATTTTGCAAAGGTTAGGGGCGGGCTTAAGTCTTAAGGTATTGGTAGGAGAAACGCTAAGAAGGACCAGCCAAAATGATGAGTCTGCCAGCGGTTGGGAGTTGGATTTTGGATTACTCTACTGGATTAGGGATTGGTGGTCAGTAGGCCTGGTTATGGAAAACTTTATGGGGTCTGGTTTGACCTGGGCAGATAATGACGTGGAGGCTGTTCCTTCAGCTCTCAAACTTGGAACTTCTCTTTGTTTGATTGGGGATCTGGGATCGCCTATTTATCGCGAAAAAGAAAAACTGCTTATCGCAGGAGAAATTGATTACCCTCTTTCATCTCAGCCCTCTCTTATCCGTTTAGCAACAGAATGGAATTTGTCTAACAAGTATTATCTTCGAACCGGTTATATGCAGCAATATAAGGGAGTGAGCGGTATTTCCTCAGATATTAATTTTGGGGTTGGTTATCGTTTAGATAATTGGGCCATTGATTTAGCCCGGTATTTAGAGGTAGCGAAAAGTGAAAGCCGCTATTGCCTTTCTATTACCTATCTTCCTCCTGCCTGGGTAGTGGTTGAAAAATTAGATATTGAGAGGCCTCAATTAAGCCTAGAGGATGCTTTTGAAACTCTTTCGCTAAAGGATGACGTTCTTACCTATGACGACAAGATTGACATTACAGGAAAAGTTAAGCCCGGAGTTTCCGTTTTTATTAATGGTCGACGTGCCCTAGTGGCCGACGATGGCACCTTTGTAACCCAGGTGCCACTGCACATGAAAAAGAATTTGGTTGTGGTTGAAGCCCGCTATGACGGCGAAAAAAAGGTATGGAAATATAAGGTTCTGCGTAAGGCTAAGGTAAAGATTATAAATGAAGAAAAAGTTGAAAACCTTGAGGAAAAGAAAGAAAAAATAGAAGAACTTGTAACCCTGGGTGTGGTTGAGGTAGAGCCCGAAGAAGAGATTGATTTAGAAGAAGCAGTTAAGCGCGGCGAGCTTTGCACCTGGTTAGTCAAGGCAGCCAACATGCGCTTGCCCGAAGTTAGTCGAGATCTATTTTTAGATGTACCTAAAGACCATCCTCTGGCACCTTACATAAAAGCAATTGTTGATTTGAAATTACTGTCGCCTTTCCCGGATGGGACCTTTAGGCCAAACGCACCTGTTACCAAAAAAGAAGGCGACGCTATATTTGAATATTTTGGAGTAACTAAGTGAAAAGGTACAAGATACAAGATACAAGATACAAACAATATTCAATAATCAAAAATCAATTTTCAAAGAGTTTGATTATTGGATGTTGGATATTGGGTATTGCTTGGTCATTGTATCTTGTTTCTTGGTTATTCACGGCGCCAGCCTATGCACAGGACAAGGACGAGGACAAGGCAGTGCTAACCAAGGGAGACGCCATCATGCTTATTTCTGCCACTGATTTCATGAGGAAAAAGGTAGGAGAGCTTGTCTCTTGGACCATTGGCTATGATATTTCAAAAATCAGTCGGGTAAAACTTACCCCAACCATCAATTACATAAAAGCTCTGCCGCGCCGCGTACCTCCAGATGGCAGAACGATTATTGAAATTTTGGCATCGGTTGATGATCCGGGTGGTTTACATAATATTTCTGGAGTAAGAGCAGACCTAAGCTCCATTGGACATCTTTCCAATGCTATGTTGGTAGATAATGGTTTATATGGAGACCAAAAAGCTTTTGATGGTATCTACACCTTGCAAACCAATGCTTCTCCCCAGGTTGATTTTGGTAAAAAGGAAGTACCAATTGCAGTAGCTAATAAAAAAGGTTGGTTGGCGCTGGCTAAGACGACTTTAGATATTGATAGAAATCCGGCCATAATGGAGGCTGAACTATCTCCTTCGGTTGTTCCCCCAGCCACCAAAACAAAAGTGGTCCTTTTAGTTAGCGTAGAGAATTCGGGCAGGCCAGAAGATTTGCGGGCCGTAACCTGTGACTTGAGTTCCCTTGGATTGGGCAAGGCCCTTCCGCTTAAGAGCGCAGGAGATAATAGGTTTACTTTAAGCTTTTTTGTGCCCGCTTCTGTTGTGGCGGGTGATTATCCCATAATGATTCATGCTGAAAATAAAGTAGGAGGGATTGTGCTCGAAGAGGTTGCTTTGAAGGTTTCACCGTAAATAAAGAAGAGATTTTATGTTAACTACTTTAACCATAATAAGTATATTCACCGAAATTTTTGCGGCTGGGATAATGCTGGCGGGAGCGGCGGCTTTCATTAAAAATTATTTTTCAGCTAAAAAGTTAAAAGATCTCTTTTTTGGCCTAGTATTTTTCACCTTTTTTCTTTATGTTTCAGCAACTATTGCCTCGCAAATGATGTTTAATTTAGGAACTGATCTTTCTGCGCTCATTCTTTTAAACAAGGGAATTTATATCAGCATTGTTTTGTGCGCACTCTTTTTATGGGTGTTTATAGTTGAAAAGTTTAATCTTTTTAGGCTGCGCTGGACTTATGTGATTTTTGTTTTGTTGGCCGGCTTTTTTGTTTATCGCATTCTCTCTTCTTCCGTTAATTTGATTTATCGGGAAGGTGTGGTTGAGCCCATTGTTTTCTTTTCGGTTTCAATTCCCATTAAGCCCTTTTTTGCCCTGATGTGGTTAGCTCTGGCAGCTGCCTCTTTTATTTATGTTTATAAAAACCGTGCTCGTCACATAATCCTTCCCTTGTACCTGGGGGGCTCGGCCCTAATTGTTTTGCTGGCCATGTTTTTTTCCTTTTTATATCTGCGCTTGGGAACTGCTGCTTATCTGGTGGTTTCCTGGGTGCTGGTTTTGGTTTCGGCCTTAGGTTTTCTCTTGGCGGAGCTAATACCCCCTGAGGCACCCCAGGCCCAGGCGCCGCTTAGTTTCTTTAGGAGCCGTATTTTGTTTAAATTAATGCTTATTTTTGTACTGTTGATAGTTATTTTATTTGAAACTACAACCTTGGCAACCATTAATATCAGCAAGCAGTCGCTTTCCAAGGCGATTATTGCTAATTATCAAGGCGCTGCCAAAAGCCTTGCCACAAAAATTGCGAGTTTTAGCTCTGAACCCTCTTTTGCCTATTTAGAAGAACTGGTTTCGGGTCAAAGGGTTGGTAAAGAAGGAGTTGCTTTTGTTGTAGATGAAGGGGGATATCTGGTTGCTCACCCTGACAAAATACGGGCCATGCAAGGCGAAAATATGGGCGCGGATGAAGGGGTAATGAGGGTGTTGGCGGCCGAAAGTGGGGGAGGGGAATTTCGCAACGAAATTGGAAGCTTGATGGTGGGAGCTTATGCCCCAGTTGCCAAGTTTGGTTTGGGGGTGGTGGTTGAGGAACCCATCTTTTCAGCCTATTCTGAGCTGCGCAGACTGGAGGCCAATTCCCTTCTTTTTGTAATTGTTGGTATAATTCTCACAGCCTTAGTTGGAATCTTTTTTGCCCGCTCCATTGAAAAACCTATCAAGGAGCTTACCCAGGGGACTGAAGCTGTGGCCAAGGGAGACTTAAGATGGCACGTGGCAACTGATTCTTGTGATGAGATCGGGCGCCTGACAACTGCTTTTAATCAAATGACCAAAGAATTGCGCGAAAGCCAGGAAAGGCTTATCCTTTCGGAAAAATTGGCTTCTTTGGGAACCATGGCTGCAGGCATGGCACACGAAATTAAAAATCCCCTGGTGTCGATTAGAACCTTTACCCAAATACTTGAGCAAAAATGGGACGATAAAGACTTTAGGGAGAAATTTTCAACCATTATTCCGCATGAGATAGAACGTATCAATCGGATTGCGGAGAGCTTGCTTAAATTTGGAAAACCCATGAAGCCAGAATTGAGCAAAGTGGATGTCAATGGTCTCTTAGAAGAGGTCTTGTTACTATTTGAGAGCGAATGTAAAAAACATAATATTCGTGTTACCAAGAAGCTTGCCGACTTGCCAGAAGTAACGGGAGATGCTGGGCAACTGCAGCAAGTTTTTGTAAACATTGTGAAAAATGCCATTGAAGCTATGCCTAAGGGTGGAGGAGCACTGGTGGTTAAAACTGACGTTGGAGAAGTTATCCGCTTGGGCAAGATGCGGCGGGAAGGGATCAAGCATGGATCGGAAATGGTCTGGGGAGAAAGCCAGGAATTAGAACAGCCCACCCCAGTAATATTTATTGAGATCTCAGATAGTGGGGAGGGGATTCCAGAAGCAAACCTAAAGAGTCTATTTGATCCTTTCTTTACTACCAAAATGACCGGAACCGGAATGGGACTTCCCATAACCCTGCGCATTGTTGAAGAACATCAGGGTTCCATTAAGGTTAGGAGTCAAGCGGGGCGCGGAACTACCTTTATTATTACCCTACCACAGAAGGGTTAGCTTTTTTTAGAAATAGGGCCATCCCATTTTCAAGAAGACTATCCATGTCATCTAAAAGCGGGCTCTGTGCGAGATGAAAGGGGTTCTCATCAACATCGCTAAAAACAATATTTCCCTCAGTCTTAAAAGTGAGGCCGTCCACCGTAATCTTATTGGGATCCTTATTAGGACTATTATTTTCCATTATCTCTCCCATTAATATTATCGAAATAAACCAGCAAAAACTTGCGTCGTATTTGCGTCAATGTTAGAATGAATATATGGCAATGTTTGAAAGGTTTACCGAAAAAGCAGTTCGTGTAATTATGGCCGCCCAGGAAGAAGCTAAACGCCTGGGCTCGCAATTTGTAGGCGCCGAACATCTTTTGCTAGGCATGCTCCGTGAAGGCGAGCCCATTGTTATAAAAACTCTCGAGTATTATAAGGTAGATGCCCAAACCGTAAAGGACGATATTGAAGAAAGGCTAAAGTATCAAACCAGCGAGAAAAAAACTGGCCCAGAAGTTCCTTTTAATGCCCAGGTTAAGAAAGTAATTGAGCTAGCCTGGGATGAAGCCCGGGGCCTGGGACATAGCTATGTTGGGGTTGAGCACCTATTTTTAGGAATTATAAGAGACGGTGGGGGCATTGTAGGCGATGTTTTTAATGAAGTAGGAATTACCATTTCGCAGGCCAAGAACCGCGTAGTTACTATTTTAGCTGAAGTAAGTACTTCTGGAAAAAGGATGCCCCGCGCCAGTCGTACCCCGGTTTTAGATTCCTTTAGTCGGGATATGACCGTCATGGCTCGGGAGCAAAAACTTGATCCAGTGATTGGGCGCCACAAAGAAATTGAACGTGTAACCCAGATCCTGTCGCGCCGCAAGAAGAATAATCCGGTTTTAATTGGGGAAGCTGGAGTAGGTAAAACGGCTATTGCCGAAGGTTTGGCACAGAGGATTGTATCTGGCAATGTCCCTCCGCCACTTTTGCGAAAGCGTCTCGTTACCCTTGACTTAGGACTTTTAATTGCTGGAACCCGCTACCGGGGCGAATTTGAAGAGAGAATGAAAAAAGTGATTGGCGAAGTTACAAAAGATGGCGCAGTAATTCTTTTTATTGATGAATTACATACCTTGATTGGCGCTGGAGCTGCCGAGGGCGCCATGGATGCTGCCAATATTTTGAAGCCAGCCCTAGCCCGCGGAGAAATTCAGGTTATTGGTGCTACCACGATTGATGAATTCCGTAAAAGAATAGAATCTGATCCAGCCCTGGAGAGAAGATTTCAATCAGTTATGGTTGGAGAGCCCACGGCCTCTGAAACGATTGAGATATTAAAGGGTTTGCGTGAGCGCTATGAGGATTTTCATAAAGTTAAAATAACCGATGATGCCCTGGTTGCTGCGGCCCGGCTTTCAGCCCGCTACATAGCTGACCGTCATTTGCCAGATAAAGCCATTGATTTAATGGATGAGGCGGCTTCAAAGGTTATGCTTAACTCTTCTGTTGCACCGCCCGAGCTAATTGATATCATGAAACAGATTGAAAAAGTAAAGGCTGAAAAATCAAAAGCAGTTGAAAAACAGGAGTTTGAATCCGCGGCACAGTTGCGAGATAAAGAAGAGGCATTGCTTTTGCAATATGAAGCCGTCTCTAAAAAAATGACCGGATTAACCCGAGAAGGGTATCCCGAAGTAAGCTCTGAAGTGATTGCCCAGGTGGTTTCTTCTTGGACGAGTGTTCCGGTAACTCAGCTTACGGCTGAAGAAACCGAGCGCTTGCTGCAAATGGAAAAGGAATTGAAAAAGCGTGTAGTTGGACAAGAGGAGGCGATCTCGGTAATTTCGCGCTCCATTCGCCGCGCCCGGGCTGGACTAAAAGATGCCCGTCGTCCGATTGGCTCATTTATTTTTCTAGGCCCTTCTGGGGTGGGCAAGACCGAGCTGGGCAAGAGATTGGCGGAGTTTCTTTTTGGTGATATTGATGCGGTGGTGCGCATTGATATGTCGGAATATCTTGAACAACATACCATTTCTAGATTAGTGGGATCACCCCCGGGTTATGTGGGCTTTGGCGAAGGGGGACAATTAACTGAGCAGATCAGGCGGCGCCCACATTCCGTTGTTCTTTTTGATGAAGTAGAAAAAGCGCATCAGAATGTGATGAATATCCTTTTGCAAATTTTGGATGAAGGCCATATTACCGATGCCCAAGGGCGTCAGATTGATTTTAAAAACACAGTTGTGATTATGACCAGCAATGTGGGGGCAGAATTTATTAGTAAAGAGACCTCAATGGGGTTTATGGGCCGCGATGATGCTAAGGCATCCTATGATAGGATGAAAGATACCGTGCTCGAACAACTAGAAAAGCACTTTAGACCGGAATTCTTGAATCGGGTGGATGCCAAAGTTGTTTTTCGTCCCCTGGGAAAAGAAGATTTGGCCACCATTGTAGATATTATGGTAGGCGAGATTAATTCTCGACTGGAAGAAAAGGCTCTTTCTTTAAAATTAAATAAGAAAGCTAGGGAATTTCTGGTTGAAAAAGGCTATGATCCCAAGCTTGGAGCAAGGCCCTTGCGCCGTGCTCTTACGGAATATGTTGAGGACCCGCTTTCTGAAGAAGTGCTTAAGGGAAAATTTGGCTATGGCAGCAAAATTACGCTTAAAGCCGATAAAGACAAAATTGTTTTTTCAGGGACCAAAGGAAAAAAGGCAGCCAAGAAAGAGGCTCCAGTCAAAAAACCTGAACCTGCCCCGGCCCCGTAATAATCTCAAGTGAAGAATAAACTAAGTAAAACAGAAACCCTCTATATGTGTCAGTCCTGTGGTCAGGATTTTCCCCGCTGGTTTGGGCAGTGTCCGTCGTGCGGTGAGTGGAATACTTTAGTTCAAGAAGTCCAACGTCCCCCTCGACTCTGCTCGGGGTCCAACGTCCAACATCCAATGTCACCAGTTGTTGATTCTCAGTTGCCAGTCTCTATAACCGAAGTTGATTTCAATATTGAAGAGCGAGAGGAAACTGGAATTGCCGAGGTGGATAGGGTGCTAGGGGGTGGAGTGGTTTCTGGATCCGTGGTTTTGGTATCCGGTGAGCCGGGGATTGGAAAATCTACCATGATGCTTCAGGCAGCGGAGGCCTTGAGCAAAAAAGAAATCGTGCTTTATGTAAGTGGGGAAGAATCTGCCAAGCAAATCAGGTTGCGTGCAGAGCGGCTGGGAACGCTTTCCAAAAATTTAATGCTTTTTTGTGAAACCAATCTCTTTGCCATTGAAAAAGCCATAGAGAAAATCAAACCTAAGTTTGTGGTTATTGATTCAATCCAAACTATTTTTCGCGAAGATATTGCTCCAGCGCCTGGATCCGTTTCCCAGGTTCGCGAATGTGCTGGCTATTTAGTCAGGATTGCCAAGGCGTCTGGGATTCCCGTCTTTATTGTTGGCCATGTTACCAAAGAGGGAAGCATTGCCGGCCCCAGGATTTTAGAGCATGTAGTGGATACGGTTCTTTATTTTGAAGGGGAGCGGCACAAGCAGTACCGCATACTCAGGGTTACTAAAAACAGATTTGGCTCAACCAATGAGATTGGAATTTTTGAGATGAAGAGCAAGGGCTTAGTTGAGGTTGCCAATCCTTCGGAGGTTTTCTTGTCTGAACGTCCTAAAGAAGCATCGGGCTCAATTGTAACCGCTGCAATCGAAGGGACGCGGCCACTTTTGGTAGAAATCCAGGCCTTGGTTTCTCCTACTAAAATGGTTTATCCAGCCCGAAAAGCAACTGGTGTTGACTTTAATCGTTTAAGCATTGTGATTGCTGTGCTTGAGCGTCAAGCAGGATTAAAACTTTCTGCTTCAGATATTTATGTAAATGCAGCCGGAGGAGTCAGAGTGGCAGAACCTGCCATGGATTTACCGATGGCACTAGCTATTGCATCTTGCTATAAAAACAAACCAATTGATTCGCAAACAGTTGCAGTTGGTGAAATTGGTTTAACCGGTGAGGTGCGTTCGGTAAATCAAATTGAGCAGCGCGTAAAAGAAGCCGAAAAATTAGGCTTTAAGCGGATTATTATTCCCAAAGCTAACTTGAAAGAAATTAGCAAAACCAAGATAGACCTAACCCCAGTTTCCTCTCTTCGCGAAGCCTTCTAATCTGTGTCAGGCACAAGGGGCCTGGCATGAGGCTAACTGTCCACTTTATCGACGTGAAGCTGTGCCAGGCACACTGGTGCCAGGCACCGATGCGTCAAGGTTGCGTCAAGGGTTGGGGGACAGTCCCCTTGGGGGGCACCCCCCAAAGCTGTGCCACGATTATTTGGAATTAGACACTTCTTAGATAACCAAAAAAGGTTAAAGCTTTAATTGCTAGTGTTTTTAGCCATGAATTCATAAGCCGATCAAACCCCAATGGATTTTTGAATGCCACCAGATCTTGATGACTGAACCAGAGAGATACTTCGCTTTTATCATCAAGATATTCCACGCTAAACTGGAGCCGAACCCGATCGAGCGCTTTTATGCTTTTGTGACCGAGATACCTGACTGGCCTGCCATGAAAGATATAATGTTTCCCCTCTCTGGGCTTGAAAGGTTCTAGGTCGGTAATTGATGATGCTCTGCATGGGTAACCTTCTCCGGTTGCCAGATCTACTTTTTCAAATTGGTAGAGCCCATCGTTACCAAAAGGCTGGATTTCACCACACCGATAAAGTGTGTTACCAAATACGTCTCGGTACAAATTACCGGGTTTGGGATATATTCCTTTTGACAAAAACCAGCTGAGGCGAAAGTCCTGATCTCTAAAACCGAGCCTTTTATTTAGAAATGTATCCCATCTACTATTGAGTCGGGCAAAACGACTTTGAATCCAAGGTAGATATTGCAAACCCAAGAAAATACCTCTTGCTATGCTTTGAGAAAAGGCAGTCATTACATTTTGTTTGCTTTCCCTTTCTCTTCTATCCATTCGTGCTGTGGTTAGGCTTGCTGCGGCAAAAGGGCCATGTCTTTCCATGTCTTCCCTAAATCTTGCAAGTTCCTCAGCCCGAGGATCGATTTCGAGTCTAATTGATATCACTTTTAGCTTATACATTGTTCTTTCTTATAATTTATCGGTAGTTTTAGCTTAAAATTTCACTTTTTGAGAAAAAACAAACAAATCGTGCCAGGCACGCCGGTGCCAGGCACCGATGCCGATATAAGCCATCCTAGAAAGTGCAAGAATTTATTTTTTTTGTAGCGAGTCCCGATTCC
>JABMSE010000070.1 GCA_013204645.1 Candidatus Saganbacteria bacterium
GCTCGTCCGACTCGCTGCGAAAAAAAATAAATTCTTCCTCTCTCTAAGGGTTGTAATGGTCCCTACAAAACAATAAATTCTCACCTTTGTCCGGAAAGCTGAGTACTGTGCCAGCAGAAACCTAGAACCCTCGTCTAAAAAATGCTATAATTGATCCTTCTATGAAAGCTAACTGGAAAAACATATTTATTTACCTACTTATAATATTGGCAGCCGTAGCTATTTTGTCACCCTTTTTCCGCAGTGAACCACGTGCTGATGAAATCACCTTTTCAAGTTTTTTGGATTTGGTTGATCAAGGAAAGGTCTCCAGTGTTACGATCGCTGGTGATCAGGTTAAGGGGACTTTAACCGACAAAACAGATTTTAAAACCCGGGCGCTTAATTATCCTAATCTGGTACCAACCCTGCGCAGTAAGGGAATTGATATAAAAATAGATGCGCCAGTTGAATCAAACTGGATGTGGAACCTGGCAATACAGCTGCTGATTCCAATTGCCTTTTTTGCCCTGCTCTGGTTTTTGCTTATTCGCCAGGCCCAGAATACAAATCAGCAAGCCATGTCCTTTGGGAAATCACGAGCTAAGCCAGCGGTGGGCAAAGTAAATGTTAGTTTTAAAGATGTAGCGGGAGTGGAGGAGGCCAAGGAAGAGTTGGTTGAAATTGTGGATTTCTTAAAGAAGCCGGAAAAATTCCAAGCCCTGGGGGCAAAGATACCCAAGGGGCTATTGCTTATGGGGGCTCCAGGAACCGGAAAAACACTTCTAGCTCGTGCCATTGCTGGCGAAGCTGGTGTCCCTTTCTTTTCGATTTCCGGTTCAGACTTTGTTGAGATGTTTGTAGGTGTGGGGGCCTCGCGCGTCCGGGGTGCATTTAACGAAGCCAAGAAACAAACTCCGTCGATAATTTTTATGGACGAAATTGATGCTGTGGGACGCCATCGGGGTGCTGGGGTGGGGGGCGGTCATGATGAGCGCGAGCAGACCCTAAATCAGCTTCTGGTTGAGATGGATGGTTTTGATCCCAAGGTTAATATCATTGTCATTGCTGCAACCAATCGACCGGATATTTTAGATCCAGCACTACTTCGGCCAGGCAGATTTGACCGCCAGATTGTATTGGATAAACCAGACCTAAGGGGCCGGGAAGAAATACTAAAAATCCATGCTAAGGGTAAGCCTTTGGCCAAAGATGTTGATTTAAATATGGTAGCTCGCCGGTGCCCTGGCTTCACGGGAGCCGACCTTGAGAATGTGTTAAATGAGGCAGCTATTTTGGCTGCTCGAGCGGATAAAAAAGAAATTAGCATGGAAGAAATTGAAGAAGCAGTTGATCGAGTCATTGCGGGACCAGAGAAGAAAAGCCGTGTGATCTCCGATGAAGAAAAATCAATTATTGCCCACCACGAAGTAGGGCATGCTATTCTTTCAAAAATACTTCCGCAGGCTGATTCTGTGCACAAGATTTCAATCTTGCCGCGCGGAATGGCACTGGGCTATACCCTGCAGTTGCCGCTCCAGGATAAGCATTTGTTGAGCCGAGCCGAGGTTCTGGATCAAATCACCGTTATGATGGGCGGCCGGGTGGCTGAAGAAATGATCTTTAATGAAGTTACGTCCGGTGCCCAGAATGATTTGCAAAGGGCAACGGGGATGGCCAAGCAGATGGTTTGCGAGTTTGGCATGAGCAAACTTGGGCCGCGCACTTTTGGCAGAAAGGACCGCCAAATATTCTTAGGCCGCGATATTGGGGAGATGAAAGACTACAGTGAAGAAACCGCAGACAAGATAGATGCTGAAATTTCTTCAATTATTGATTCCTGTTTTAAGCGCGCTCGGGAGTTGTTGACCTTAAACCGCGAAAAGCTTTCAGAAATTGCTAAGATACTACGTGAAAAAGAAACCTTAGAGAATCACGCTTTGGGAGAGGCGCTTAAGGGACTGAGAGGGCCCGAGGAGTCCAGTGCCAAAAATTCTTGAATGTGTTCCTAATTTTTCAGAAGGAGTCGACCTCGCATTAGTTGATGATATTATTTCTGCCATAAAAACTGCCAAGCTAGTTAACCTCCATTCTGATCCAGACCACAATCGCTCGGTTGTAACTATTCTCGGATCTCCCAACGAGGTTGTGCAGGCTGCCTTTGACCTAACCGAGCGTGCTATGCAGCTTTTGGATATAAGGGAGCATAGCGGAGCGCATCCTTTTATGGGGGTAGTTGATGTTATTCCTTTTGTTGCTATCCAAGGGATATCAAAAGAGGAAGTGATTAAACTTGCGCATCAGTTTGGCAAGCGCTTATACAAAGAACTTGAACTACCGGTTTATTTTTATGGCGAAGCAGCTAAGGTTTTAGAGCGGCGCGAGCTTCCTTATGTGAGAAAAGGAGGGTACACGACCCTTAAAAGAGAAATTAATGATCCCCATCGAAAACCTGATGTGGGCCACGGATTACATTTTAGCGCTGGGGCAGCTGCGGTTGGGGTGCGCGATTTTTTGATTGCTTTTAATGTTAATTTGGAAACCAGAGATTTCGATATTGCCCGGTCAATTGCCCAAAATATCCGCGAAAAAAACGGGGGGTTGACTGGGGTCCGAGCGCTGGGTATTGATCTAGCCAGTCGTGGTATTACCCAGGTAAGCATTAATCTAGTTGATCATAAAACAACATCCCTAAAGCAAGTCTTTGATGAGGTTGCTAAATGGGCTAAGGAATATGAGGTTCAAATTCTAGAATCTGAACTGGTGGGAATGATTCCGAAAGATGCAGTGTTTGAGGGGATGGCAGAATACTTAAAGCTGCTTGGGTTCTCGCAAAAGCAGATCTTGCTAGGCTCTCCTCGCGATAAAATTGCCTTTTGTAAATAAGGCGACCAGGTGTTCAGTAAGTTGCACAAATGGGGCGTCCCTTCTAATAATTTCGTGCGCAGCATCTAGTTGCCTAAAAAATGGTCGGGCATGGTGCTCAACCCCGTCTAATTTGGGAGAAAATCCCGCCTGATCCGCAATCAGATTAATAAGAAAGGGCAGGATCAGTTTTTTTGCATACCCTTTTCTTGTGATAAAGGTTGCGCTGACCACCAGCTTGTTGCCGGGCTGCGTTAAATATGCTACCTTGTCTAAGATTTGCGCGTGATCATCCATTTCTAATTTTTGGCATAATTGGACAAGTTGCTCTTCCGGCAGTATATTTAATGCAGCAGCGATAAATTTGGGGTCCGCCATCCCAAAGAGGGGGGTAGGCGCGTTTGATGTAATAAGCTGTTTTGCAAACGCGCGCAGCGCCACTGCTCGTGCTTTAGGTTTGCTCTTCCATATTTGTTGCAAGTCACGGGGCTTTGTGGCTGCCTGCCGCGCCTTATATCTGGCCGGATAACATACACGTTCAATTACACTATTTGCCATATTCATCTTCCTCCAATTCTTTATCGCACCCTCCGCCAACAAATTTCACTTAATTTAAAAATATTTTTGTGATAAGATTAGGTAATATGAGCCAGGAAATTCCAAAGATATATGACCCGCAAGAAATTGAGAAAAAATGGTATAAGATTTGGGAAGAGAGCAATCTTTTTGCCCCAGAAGAAGATTCTAAAAAACCTTCCTTCACCATTGTAATACCCCCGCCCAACGTTACGGGGAATTTACATATGGGTCATGCCTTGGACAATTCTATCCAAGACGTTCTTATCCGCTACAAAAAAATGAATGGTTTTAATGCCCTTTGGGTGCCAGGCACCGATCATGCGGGCATTGCGACCCAGAATGTAGTTGCCAAGGCTTTGCGTGCTGAGGGAAAAAGCAAAGAAGATCTGGGAAGGGAAGCCTTTGTTGAGCGGGTTTGGAAGTGGAAAGAAGAATACGGCGGTAACATTACCCGGCAGCTTCGAAGGTTGGGGGCGGCGCTTGATTGGTCCCGTGAGCGGTTTACCATGGACCTGGGCTTATCCAAGGCCGTAACCCATGAATTTGTTACATTATATAATGAGGGCCTTATTTATCGCGGGAAACGTTTAGTTAACTGGTGCCCCAAATGTGGAACGGCTATTTCCGATATTGAAGTTGAACATGAGACTAGGAAGGGCAAACTTTGGTGGATTAAATATCCAGTTGAAGGGACAAAGGACTGTGTAATAGTTGCAACCACGAGGCCGGAGACGATGTTGGGGGATACGGCGGTGGCAGTTAACCCTAAAGATAAGCGCTATAAGAAACTGATAGGCAAGATGGTGGTTTTACCCCTGGTTAACCGAAAGATTCCCATTATAAAAGATGACTTTGTGGACCCCGAGTTTGGCTCAGGGGCCGTAAAGGTAACTCCTGCCCACGA
>JABMSE010000071.1 GCA_013204645.1 Candidatus Saganbacteria bacterium
CCGCGAAGCACCTCGACTTCGCTCGGTGCTGCCCTGAGCTTGTCGAAGGGTTCATTCGCAGGTTTCCAATAAACGCTATCAATTTTCCTTGAGTATCTATCGCCACCTTCTTTAAAAAATTTCAGTTAAACTCAAAATTTGCTATAATTCAAGTATGGCGAAAAATAAGGGTAAAGTGCTAGTGGCCATGTCCGGCGGGGTTGATTCTTCCGTTGCCGCAGCATTGTTAAAAGAACAGGGCTATGATCTTATTGGAGTAACTATGCAAGTATGGCCTTCCCAAAAAGCCTTGGGGGGTTGTTGTTCCCTTGATGCGGTTAATGATGCCAAGGCTGTGGCGGATAAACTTGGCATCCCACACTATACTTTGAATTTCCGCAATGAGTTTAAAGCTAAGGTTATAGATGATTTTGTGTCTGAATATAAGAGGGGACGGACCCCAAATCCTTGTATCCGCTGTAACCAGTTTATTAAGTTTGATTATCTGATGCGAAAGGCCAGGGAGTTGGGGGCGGAGTATGTGGCAACGGGGCATTATGCCCGCATCTTGGGGGGCAGCACAAAATACAAATTACAAAGTACCAACTACAAACTACAAAAAGGACTTGACCGACGAAAAGATCAGGCCTACGTGCTCTATATGATGAATCAGGAAATGTTGGCGCATACCTTGTTTCCGTTGGGGGAACTAACTAAGGAGCAGGTTAGAACAACGGCCAAAGATTTAGGATTGGCGGTACACGATAAAGAGGAAAGTCAGGAAATCTGCTTTATTGAAGACGATAATTATGGGCGATTTTTAAAAGAGGTGTGCCCGGAAGCCGTTAAACCAGGCCCAATATTGGATATGAAAGGCAATGTTGTTGGAAAACATGATGGGATTGCTTTTTATACTCTGGGACAGAGAAAAGGGGTAGGGGCCCACCGGAGCCTTCCCAAGTATGTGGTAAGAATTGATGTAGAAAAAAATGCCGTTATAATTGGTGATCAAGAGGATACTCTTGGCACAGAATTGATTGCTGATCATATAAATTATGTGAGTTCACAAGAACCATTTAAGTCTTTGGATGTTATGGCCAAGATAAGATATAATTCAACTGAGGAGCCTGCCGTTTTATATCCATTGGAAAAAGATAATGGCCAGGACAAGGTGAAGGTAATCTTTAAGAAGCCCCAAAGGGCAATTACTCCAGGCCAGTCAGTGGTTTTTTACAAAGGAGACGAAGTTTTAGGTGGCGGAATCATTAACTGAAAAGATAGCCGAGCTAAAAAAAGAGCGCAATGCGGTAATCCTCGTGCATAATTACCAGATTGGTGAAGTGCAGGATGTTGCCGACTATACCGGAGATTCTCTGGGGCTATCTATTGAGGCCTCAAAAACTGCGGCAGATGTAATTGTTTTTTGCGGGGTTCACTTTATGGCAGAAACAGCTGCTATTATTTCCCCTAACAAAAAAGTAATTGTGCCCGATGTTAATGCTGGTTGTCCCATGGCTGACATGATAACGGTTGAAGGTTTGAAAAAGGTGAAAGCTGCGCATCCCGAGGCTGCTGTTGTTTGTTATGTTAATTCCGGGGCTGATATTAAGGCCGAATCAGATATTTGTTGTACTTCAGCTAATGTCGAAAAAATTGTGCGCTCCCTTTACGACGCCCAAGAAATTATCTTTGTGCCCGATAAGTTTTTAGGCAATTATGTTTCAACTAAGGTTCGCGATAAGAAATTTGTCCTTTGGCAAGGATTTTGCCCAACTCACGTTAAAATTCTGCCCCAACATATTGTATTAGCTAAGCAAAAACATCCAGAAGCCAAGGTTATGGTTCATCCGGAATGTCGGCCCGAAACAATAGCCCTGGCAGATGAGGTTTTGTCCACCGGTGGAATGCTTAAATATGCTAAAAAATCTCACGCCCATTGTTTCATTGTAGCTACAGAAATAGGGATTTTATACACCCTAAAAAAACAAAACCCTGACAAAAGTTTTTATCCGGCTTTTTCGGAGGCGATTTGTCCTAATATGAAGCTTACTACCTTGGAAAAGGTGTTGTGGTCGCTTGAGGATTTAGAAACTCCCGTCACAGTTGACAGGGAAATCGCAGATCGCGCGCGGGTGGCTATTTCAAAGATGCTTAGTGTATAGCCCCTGGACCACTGCTATCTTTTTTCTGGGTCTTTTTAGCCCTTCTTTTTCGCAGGCCTCTCTCAACTAGCTCGTAGATTTCTTCCATAAGAAAGGGTTTTCTTAAATATTCAAGTGCGCCCAGCGTGATGGCGTTGGCATGAGATGATTCCGAAGCATAGGCTGTGACAATTACTACTTCAATGTTGGGGTCAACTTCTTTCAGCTTTTTTAAAACTTCAATTCCATCCATGCCGGGGAGCTTGTAATCAACAAAAGCCATGTCATAGAGGTCTTTTTTTACCGAAGAAATAGCTGCTTCTCCATCTTCATAGGCAGTTACATCGTAGTCCTTGATTTTTAAGATCATCTTGAAGGATTCGCGTACCCCTTCTTCGTCATCAATCACAATTATCTTTACGTTTTCAGCCAAGGTTTTTCCCTCCATTTCCCTGTTTTAAAGTTCCTGACTGATGGTCATTTTAGCACCTGGACCGTATTATTGCAAATAAAATTTACTTATGTTATCCTAATTTTGCAAGAGGGCGGCATAGCTCAGTTGGTTAGAGCAAACGGCTCATACCCGTTGTGTCAGTGGTTCGAGTCCACTTGCCGCCAATTTTAATATGGGAATAAAAGATAAACTCTTAGTTTCATCTGCCTACTTATTTGGTGTTCCGGCTCTTTACATTGTCTTAACTGACAGCCGGAAAAAGGAATATATAGGGGGGCACGGGGCAGCGGCGTTTAGACTTTGGGTTATATTTTTTGTAATATTCTTTGCGCTTAGGTTTTTTGTGAATTTAATCTGGAGTTACAAGTATATCCCCCAGCTTGGGTACTTTGAGCTCCTGGTTGTAGTTGGGATGGGCATTTATGCTCTATTTGCAGCGTCAAAGAGCTTGATTAACAGATAATTTAGCGAGGTTTTTAGCTATGATTAAAAATAAAGTATTAGAAACAATTAAAGAATATAAGATGCTTGAGGCAGGAGATCATGTTTTGGTTGCGGTTTCCGGAGGTCCTGATTCGTGTGCTCTGCTTTATCTCTTGGATTCCTTAAAGCAGGAATTTGGCATAAAACTTCACATTGCACACTTAAACCATCTGATTCGCAAAGGGGACGCAGAACTGGATGTTCGATTTGTTCAGGGGTTAGCCCAGAACTTGAATGTTCCTATAACGGTTGAATCATTTGATGTGTCAAGTTTTGCTAAAAAGAATAAGCTGGGAATTGAAGCAGCCGCGCGGATCGTCCGCTATGATTTTTTTGAAAGGGCTGCCAAAAAGGTCGGGGCTACCAAAATTGCCGTAGGGCATTCTGCCGATGATAATGTTGAAACCTTTTTAATGCGCCTACTGCGTGGGTCAGGCTTAAAAGGGCTTTGTGGAATCCCTCCCAAAAGAGAAAAAATCATCCGCCCCCTGATTAAAGTTTGGCAGAGAGAAATAGAAGATTATGTAGGGGCCCTAAAGCTTGTGCCACGGCGTGATTATACTAATTATGAGTCGAAATACCTACGCAACCGCGTGAGAATGAAGCTTATTCCCCAGCTTAAGATTTATAATTTAAATATTAAGGAGATAATCCTCCAGACCATTTTACTTGTAACTGATGATAGTGGATATTTGGAAGATAAGGCTGAAGAAGCACTACAAAATGCCCTAAAAGCTTCTTCCGAAGCAGAAATTAGATTGAGCATATTTGAATTAAAGCAGTTTGAAGATCCTATCAAGCGGCATTTAATTAGAGCTGCAATAGAGCGGGTTAAGGGTGACTTGTCGGAGCTATCTTATAAGCATGTGCACGATATTATAGATAAGTTTGATAGTAGGGGAAAATGGGAGCTGCACCTTCCAGACAATATATTTGTTTATGGGGATCGAAACGAACTAATTATAACTCGAGAAAGGCAAGTAGAGCCGGCCCGAAAATCATTCTTTTATTCTTTCTCCATTCCCGGGGAAAAAGATATTGCCGAGATAGGCAAAAAAATCCGTGCCAGTTTCTGTGAAGAAGCAATTAGCGATGACCCAAATTTAGCTTTTGTTGACCACCAGGTTTTAGGCGAGAAAATTATTGTTAGAAATAGAGCCGAGGGAGATAAGTTTTTTCCTTTGGGGATGAAAGGCTCAAAAAAACTGCAAGACTTTTTTGTGGATGAAAAAGTCCCGCTTAAACTGCGCGATTCAATTCCTATTATTGAATCTGATGGTAAAATTGTCTGGGTGGCGGGTTATCGCCTA
This sequence comes from Candidatus Saganbacteria bacterium, assembly GCA_013204645.1. GTDB lineage: Bacteria > Margulisbacteria > WOR-1 > O2-12-FULL-45-9 > O2-12-FULL-45-9 > JABMSE01. Next base: position 4,368 of record JABMSE010000071.1, read on the forward strand.
AATGATCGAGCCAAGGTTACAAAAAAAACAAAAAAAATCGTTAAACTTGAACTGCTATGAAGACACGTGTGGTTAAATTAGAAAACCTTGCCCAGGCTAAACGAGAAATTTCGGCTGTTGGCTCTCATCAAATTGCAGTGGATTTAATGGCTCCTAAAGCAGTTAATCGGGCTTTAAAGATAGCTGGTTTGCGGCCTGTGGCAGCTAATATTATTAAGCAGCAGATGCTATCTATTGGTGGGGAGGTGGCCACGGCCCATGGGGCACTTGACCAGTCAATTGATTTTACCGATCTCTTAATTTTTGGCACCTTAAAGCAATTGACTTTGCTGATTGAGAAATTAAAACTGCAGCAATTTGGCCTGCCTGAAATCTCAGAAGAGATAGCAAATGCCCTGAATAATTATGATCGCACTCTTGCCCCTTTGAGCCTTGGAAAAGCGACGTTGGGTGTTGGGCGTCGGACTTATATC
>JABMSE010000072.1 GCA_013204645.1 Candidatus Saganbacteria bacterium
GACGTTTAGTCGCAGGCTTCTTTTATTTCTAGGGGTTGTAGAAGGTTGTACTCTTTCTACTTCAGCTCCGCCTCAAATTTCTCTTTCTTCTCAATCCTTACAATTTCCGCTTTTTCGTGGGCGACTTCGTCCCAGGCTTTTAGTTGCGTAAAAATCTTTAAAAGTGCCTCATGCAGAGCCTTGTTGTCCCCGGCCAGCATCGAGGCTTTTTTGTACTCCAAGAGAGCCTTGTCTTTTTCTCCAGTTTTTTCATAAGCCTGGGCCAAGATAATATGCAGATCAAAGTTTGCTCCTTCAATGGCAACCGCTGCTTCGTATTCAGATAGGGCCAAATCTTTCTTGCCAATGGCCTCATAGGTATCCGCCAGAAAAACATGCAGGTAGGGGTTGCCGGGATTGACTAAGATGGCCTTTTTATATTCATTTATTGCCTCCAAGACCCTACCCTTAAACCTTAAATCATGGGCGGAAAGTTCCGGATTGATAATTTCAATTTTAGCAGATGACTTAAGATTGTTAAACCATTTGCCAAAAGCCTTCTCCTGTTTATCAAGCAGAGCTGCTTTATCGATGTCTTTCTCGTCCCCCTCAAATTTGCGCAAACGCGAGTCAGAAAGCTTGATGATATGATAGCCAAAAGAAGTTTTGACTACGGGAGACACCTCATCAATTTTTAGCTTAAAAGCTACCTTTTCAAATGGCGAAACCATAGCCCCAGTGGCAAAAAACCCCAAATCCCCACCGCGCGCTCTCGTTCCAGCATCCTTAGAATATTTTATTGCCAAAGCTCGAAAATCCTCTCCCTTACTGATTTTTTCTAAAATTTGATTGGCTTCTGCTTCTGTACTCACCAAAATATGGGAGGCACGGATTTCGCGCAAATCATTCGGGGTAACGATTACTTCCGTCCTTATCTTGGTAACCATTTTCTGGACCAACATCTCATCCTTTATCAATTTCTCAAATTGGCGCATGGTCAAACCCACCCGCTTCAATGCCTCTTTTAAATTCTCTTCTGATTCTAGCTTTTCTTGTTTGATGATATTTTCAATAGCCATAGCAACTTCACGATTGGAAACCCGAACCTTCTTTTTGGCCTGTTCAAGTATCAAGGTGAAATCAACAGTTTGCCCCAAAGCTAGATTTGAGATAAAAGGTAAATCCTGGGGCCGGAGTTTAGCAACGCCTAATTGCGAAACTAATCGGTTCATAATTTCACGATAACGTGCTGGATCGATTTCTTTCCCGTTAATTTTTACAAGTCCTCCTGAATCTTTTGTGCCTCCGCCCCCAAAACGGGACATCCCTACCCCATAAAACATGGATGCCACAAAGATTACTACCACAATAATTAAAATAACCTTCATTTTCTTACGTAAAAATGTCAACATTTAATTAAACCTCCGCTTTTAATATTCGCGTTACTGAAATATAGGCCCCCAGCATACCCAGAGCTGTTCCTCCCAAAATCATAACAATATAAACTCCCGTCAATAATGTTTGATTGGTAACAACGGGTAGAAAAGGAAGGGCCGCTGAAATCCTTGAAATGATTGTGTCATATGAAAGCTTAAGAATAACAAAAGACAAAAATCCTCCTATCACCCCAATTAAAATCCCCTCAATTATAAAAGGCCACTTCACAAAGGTATTGGTAGCACCTACCAACTTCATTATAGATATATCTGTCTCACGGGCTAAGACCGTAAGTCGAATAGTATTAACTACAATTAAAAGAGTGGCAAAGGAAATAAGGATTACCAGCGCTGCCCCTCCAATCCTTACCGCCGAAACCAGGGATTGGATTTGATCAATCAGCTTGCCACTGTAACGCACCTCATCTATATTTTGAAAGCCAGCTACTTGTTTTGCAACCGAGGATAAAAGCTCTGGGGTCCTAACCGTAATATTAAAGGTGTGCGGCAAGGGATTTCCCACTATAATCTCACCAAGATTTAGGCTTGTGCCAAATTCCTGTTTTAAATTCCTCCAGGCTTCAGTTTTAGAAATAAAATCTACTTTCAAAACCCCCGGAATTTTAGAAAGCTTAAGTTGCAGAACCCCGGCATTTGCCAAAGAGATGTCAGATTCAACATAAGCCGCAATGTCCATTTTGGAAGAAAATGTTCCAACAATATTGCTCAGATTAACAACCAAGAGGAGAAAAAAACCAAAAATAACCAACGCCACGGTTATGGTCCCAATAGCAACGACGGTCATTAATGCCCCTCGCCGAAAAGAGCGCAAGGCTTCTACCAAAAAAAACTCAAGATTACTAAACATTGTACCCCCCCAGCTGCTGATCCCTTACAACCCTGCCGCTCTCCAGTGCCACCACTCTTCTTTTCATATCATCAACAATGTTTTTATTATGGGTAGCTACCAGCACTGTCGTGTGCCTTCGGTTAATTTTGTCCAGGAGCTGGATAATATCCCAGGAAGTAGTAGGATCAAGGTTGCCGGTTGGCTCATCGGCTAAAAGAATGGGCGGATTATTCACAATGGCACGGGCAATGCAGGCGCGCTGCTTTTCTCCCCCGGAAAGCTGTTCGGGAAAAGCATTTGCTCGGCGCAGCATTCCAACTAATTCTAGAGACTGCATGGCCTTACGGCGAATGGTTGAACGCGGCGCACCTGTAACACGTAGTGCAAAAGCAACATTTTCAAAAACGGTGCGCTTTGGTAAAAGCTTGTAATCCTGAAAAACGACACCAATATTCCGACGCAAATATGGGATTTGATCTGCATTAAGCTCAACCACATTCACTCGATCAACAATCACTTGACCGACCGTGGGTCGCTCTTCGCGATAAAGGAGTTTCATCAGGGAGGTTTTTCCAGCCCCGGAAGGGCCGACAATAAAAATAAATTCTTCTTTTCCTATATGGAGGTTAACATTTAAAAGGACATCTACGCCATTGGCATAAGTTTTCGTAACATTTATGAGTTCAATCACGCTCTTATTTTACCACACTTAATAATAGAGGGGAAATTGTTTGCAAAGCTCTAAGACTCGGCCGGAAACTTCTTTCTTGATTGACGCATCATCAACATTGCTTAAAGTTTCACCAATTAGATCGGCAATTAATTTCATTTCCGCTTCTTTCATCCCCCGCGTAGTTAAGGCTGGGGTCCCAATACGAATACCCGAAGTTACAAAGGGTTTTTCGGGATCAAAGGGAATGGTGTTTTTGTTGACGGTAATACCCACGGAATCCAGGACTTTTTCAGCAATTTTTCCCGTAATCTTTTTGGGCCTGAGATCAACCAACACTAAGTGGTTATCCGTTCCCCCAGAAACCAACCTAAAACCATTCTTTAACAATCCCTCGGCCAGAGCTTTTGCATTTTTTATGATCTGCTCCTGATATTTTTTGAACTGGGGGGTCATGGCTTCCTTAAAACAAATGGCTTTAGCCGCGATAACATGTTCAAGGGGCCCACCCTGCGTCCCAGGAAAAACCGCTTTGTTAACCTGTTTGGCATAAGCTTCTTTGCATAAAATAAGTCCAGCCCGCGGGCCTCTTAGGGTTTTGTGGGTAGTTGAAGTTACCACCTCTGATACTGGGACTGGAGATGGATGCAACCCCGTAGCCACCAAACCTGCAATATGAGCAATATCCACCATAAGGACTGCGGAAACTTCGTCACAAATTTCCCTGAATTTTACAAAATCAATGGTCCGCGGATAAGCCGTAGCCCCAGCTACAATCATCTTAGGCTTATGTTCTTTAGCTAAACTCCGTAATTCAGCAAAATCAATCGTTTCAGAATCTTTATTTACACCATAAGATACAAAATTAAATAATATACCCGAAGCATTAACCGAGCTACCATGAGTTAAATGGCCGCCATGGGAAAGATTAAGCCCTAAAACGGTTTCCCCGGCTTTTAAAAATGCCATATAAGCCGCAATGTTAGCCTGGGATCCGGAATGGGGCTGCACATTTGCATGTTCTGCCCCAAATAATTTTTTAGCACGCTCAATTGCCAAGGATTCCGAAACATCAACACAATGGCACCCGCCATAATAGCGTTTCCCGGGATACCCCTCGGCATATTTGTTGGTAAGGACCGTACCGCAGGCCTCCATCACCGCACGGGAAGTAAAATTTTCCGAAGCAATCATCTCTAAGTTGTTTTGCTGGCGATTGAGTTCAGCATCAATTGCAGTAGCAATCTCGGGATCCTCTCGTCTTATATGGTCAATGTTAAAATGCATAAAAATTCTCCTTTCTTAGCTACGAGTATATCACAACACCCTTAATTTGGTCAAAAAAAAGCCCCGAAAAAATCGGGGCTTTTTTGGAAAAGCAACGGTTACGGATTCAGCGTAAAGGTTGTATACGCAGTAATGGTACCGCCAGTATACGAAATCGTAATCTTGACCGTATAGGTTGTCCCTATCGTAAAAGTAAAAGGAGAAGTAAAGCTCACTGTCCAGTAATTATTCAAGGCAGATGAAATCTTATCGTAGAGATCCGCCAAATCAGTAGAGGATGGAGCGTAATAATAAACACCACCGGTTCCCGTAGCAATAGCTTCTAAATTATCTTCTGCGCTACCACCCTGGGTAATACCCAAACCAACACAATAAATGGGAATATTATAGGTATTAGCATGATTTATGACCGCGGTGGTTGTGGTATAGGTTACGCTGGCATTTTCGCCGCCATCTGTCATGGCAATAACCGCTTTTCGATCATTGGACGCGGCCGACACAGTGGAGACTGCTGTTCCCATTGAATCAAATAATGCGGTCAAACCACCACTAATCGAAGAACTATCAATCGCCGTGTTCAATAAGCTCTGGGTAGAGGTTAAGCCCTGATCAACTGCTACAGTAGTACCAAAATTGATTATTGCTCCCTGATCAGTAGCCTGCATATTACTTACAAAATCCTTGGCCGCAGCTTCCATGCTTACAATATCTGCCGAACTCATGCTACCGCTTCGATCTAGCGTCATAGCAAAAGAAATCGGATCACCGGTTGTAGCAGTATGGCTGGTAAGGGTTCCTACGCTGGCAGATTGCGTCGTTACCCCCGTTGCCCAAATCTGAATAGTTACGTTATGGACGTTAAGATAGGTAGTGCTGGTAATTGGAGTATTGTCACCTTTATCGGCTAAAGTAAAAGCAACTGTTCCACTGGTTCCCTCTCCAGTTGCACTTCCACCAGAACCAACCTCAATACTGGCTACCCCCGACGGCGGACTGGCTGGATCGCTACTTGAGGTAGTCCCACAACCCGCAACCCATATCATCCCAAGACACAGCGCTAATCCAAAAACAAAGAAACCCAATATCCACTTCCTACCCATATCTTTTCCTCCTTTAATATGCTTACTCACCAAACAAATTTTAGGCTTCTCACCTAAAAATGTCAAGGGTCACTTCAAAATCTATAGGTCACACCCGCAGTCACACCCAGGGCCGTATCATAGCCAAGCAAAACCTTAACTTTTTTTATTTGACGTCCTACCACTAAGCCAAAACCAAATCGACTACCCTTAGTAATATTGCCAGCTATTCCTGGAATACCACTTACGGCTTCCGAATAATTGGCCACACCTAAGTTAATTCCAGCAAAATTATCATTAGCAAAAGACTTTACGGCTAAAATCTTTCCGATCAAAACTGAGTATTGGTTGCCGATGCCATATCCCGCACCTAAAAGCACATCAAATTTTGTTTTAAGCGGTAAAACATAACCCAGCCCGACGACCGCTGCCCCACCCCCATAACCAAGTTCAGCTTGAAATCTTTCTGTGGCAACTTCTGGCGTATCTTGTGCTTTTAGTTGTGCAATTTCCTCGTTTAATTGGGCGCTGCGTTCTAATTCACTGCGCTTTAAATCCTTAAGCTCAGCCAGCTTATTAATTTGCTTTTCCTGCCGCGCCGCAACTATTTTCTGGTCCAAAAGAGCTATATATCCTCTAACTTTTTCTAATTCGGCGTTTTTCTCTTGGAGCTTTGTCATAGCTACACTACAAACGCCAAGCAAAAAAACAGAAATCAAGATAACTACCAATCCTTTTCTCATTTTCACCCTCCTCACCTTATTGAATTAATCTCAAACTGGATTATAACACCGATCTAAGTGTTGTCAAGGTTATAATTTCCGTGTATAATAAGCGCTTAATTACCCATGACAAATCACGAGGAATTTGAAAAATACAAAAAGCTGCTAGAAGAAAATGGGCCAAGTGAATGCCAGGCTTGCGCTGGGCCCTTAATGCTTGAAAAAGTGAATCTAGAAGATTATCAAGGCGGCAAACTTTATATGATGGAAAAGATTCCCGCCTATGTCTGCCAAAATTGCGGAGAAGTCTGGGTACCACAGTTCATCATGAAAGATTTCAAAGAAATGATCAACACGGTTAAACTTAAAAGGAAAAACAAAAAAAACAAAGAGACCAAAAAAACAAAAGGAGAAAAAAATGGAAATCGCACTCGGAAAATCAAAAAAAACTAGAAGGGCCTATGGATTTGATGAAATATCGCTGGTCCCCTCAATTGTAACGGTTAACCCGGAGGATACGGATGTTTCCGTGGAAATCGGAGGTAAAAAATTAGAAATTCCCATTATTGCCTCAGCCATGGATGGTGTGGTCAGCCCAAAAACCGCTATTTTAATGAGTAAACTAGGAGGGTTTGGTGTCCTAAATCTTCAAGGGGTCTGGAGTAGGTATGAAGACGCAGAAAAAATACTCGAACAAATCGCATCCGTTTCCAAAGATGAATATGTACCGCTTATGCAAAAAATTTATCAGAAACCAATTGAAAAGAAATTAATTGAAAAACGCATTAAGGAAATAAAAGCCGGTAGCGGCATTGCAGCTGTATCGTCGACTCCCCAAGATGCTCTCGAACTTGGCCCAATTGCCCGCGATGCGGGGGCAGACATTTTTGTTTTGCAATCGACGGTAATATCTACCAAACACAAGTCGTCTACCTCTAAAGCACTTGATATCAAAGAATTTTGTAAAATGATGAGGGTCCCAGTTTTGGTTGGAAATTGTGTAACTTACGAAGTAGCTTTAACCTTAATGGGAACCGGGATAGCTGGCGTTTTAGTTGGTATCGGCCCGGGTGCAGCTTGTACTTCCCGTGGCGTACTAGGAGTGGGTGTCCCCATGGCAACGGCAATTGCTGATTGCGTGGCTGCCCGAGAAGCTTATCTTAAAGAAAACAATATCTATGTTCCAATCATTGCCGATGGCGGCATGGTTTCGGGTGGAGATATTTGCAAAGCCATTGCTTGTGGCGCTGACGCAGTTATGATCGGATCTCCAATTGCCAGATCCATCGAATCACCGGGTGGCGAATATCACTGGGGAATGGCAACGCCATCCCCTACTCTTCCTCGCGGCTCTAGAATCAGGGTTGGAAATATTGGCAACCTAGCCGAAATCTTGCTTGGCCCAGCCAAATATGATGATGGTTCAATGAACCTAGTGGGAGCACTTAGGACCTCCATGGGAACTTTAGGTGCCACTACCTTAAAAGAAATGCAGCATGTTGAAATAGTAATCGCTCCGTCCATTTTAACCGAAGGAAAGGTTTATCAAAAAGCACAAAGCTTAGGGATGTATAAGTAGCGGATATCGGGAAATCAGGATATCAGGACATCCGGGGGATCAAACCCCAAGATTAAAAACCGCATCTTCAATGCTTCTTTGAAAACTTGCCCTTTGCTGCTCGGGAATATCGTCAAGTATACTCCACGCTTCCTCTACCGCCTCCCGTGCCAATGGCCCTTCTACTTCGTTTACTTCACAAAGCCAGCCCATCATGGAAAATAAATGAGTTAAGTAAGCAGCCTTCTCTTCCGGATCTTCAATTAATTTTCCTCTTTCAAAAGAATCGCGTGGAATTGAATCAATATCTATTCTTTGATAAGCACCGCTGCTAATAATTTCTGATGCAATCCAAAGCAGCTGTTCTGCACTTTGAAGCATATCAGGACAATCAAAAGCTGTATCAACTGCCTCAGCAAATAAAGCATCAATTTCTGCTGCGTTTTCTCCTGCTCCCGAACCATTTCGACTCACAGCTAGGCTCGTCAACAAAAAAGCCCTTTGTTCCAAATCTTCAACTCTTCTGATTCCTTCGAGTCCTAAAGAAGGTTGACCACCCTTCGGCATCCCTCCGGTTCTACCTGCAGCCCCTTCACCATCACTCGCTTGCGAAACAATTCCATAAGTCAAGATTGCCCCCAAACCATTAATTCCAACCATAATTGATTCCTCCTTTTTGGTTTTCTACCATCCTGAGCGTAGGCTCGGAAACCTGAGACTAAACGTCTCGGTTTCCTCGCACCCTTCTACTTTTTTGGAAACCGCCCCGATCGGATCGGGGCAGGTTTCCAAAAAACACTATCAATTTTTCTTATGTACAATTATCGTCACCTTACTCAAAAAATTTCACTTTTTTTTGATTTTGTGATAAACTTTGCTATGCAAAAAAAGCATGATTTGATTGTCGTCCTTGATTTTGGCGCCCAGTATTCGATGCTAATCGCCAGAAGAGTCAGGGAATGCAATGTCTATTGTGAAATGCTCCCCTATGACACCCCAGTTTCAGAACTTAAAAAAATGGGCGTTTCGGGAATCATACTTTCTGGCGGCCCTTCATCGGTTTACGAAAAAGAATCCCCGCAAGTTGAAAAAGCACTTTGGGAAAGCGGCCTTCCCATCCTGGGCATCTGCTATGGCCTCCAACTCATGGCCAAAGACTTAGGTGGCAGCGTTAAACAAGGCAAGAAAAAGGAATACGGAAAAGCCACATTATTAATAGATGATAAGACCAATATCTTTGCTGGGCTCGGCGATCAAATCCAATGTTGGATGAGCCATGGTGATACGGTGGTTTCGCTACCCGAAGGATTTAAACAATTAGCTCACACGGCTAATACCAATTTCGCAGCCGTGGGCAATCAGGAGAAAAAGCTTTTTGGAGTACAGTTCCATCCGGAGGTTGTCCACACCCCCCAGGGAATAGAAATCATAAAGAATTTTGTCTACATCGTCTGTTCCGGAAAACCAACCTGGACCACCAAGAATTTTATTGAAGAATCCATAAAAGACATAAAAGCTACCGTTGGAAAAGAAAAAATTCTCTGTGCCTTATCCGGCGGGGTTGATTCAACAACCGTTGCTGCCCTGATTCATAAAGCTGTCGGCGATCAGCTAACTTGTATGTTTATTGACCAGGGTTTTATGCGCAAAAATGAGGCCAAAAAGATTGAGGAACTCTTTACCAAGAAATTTAAAATCAAATTTGCCCATATTGATGCCGCCAAGAAATTCTTTGAAAAACTAAAAGGTGTAAGTGAGCCAGAGAGAAAGCGAAGAATTATCGGTGAGAATTTTATCCGTACCTTCGAAGAAGAGGCAGCCAAACTTGGAAAAATGCCCTTTCTTGCCCAAGGAACCCTTTATCCGGATGTGATTGAATCCGCTGTCAAGACGCCAGCCAAAGGTTACCACAGCAAAGCTGCCGCGCGCATTAAAACCCATCATAATGTGGGAGGACTGCCAGAAGATATGCAATTTCAACTGGTCGAACCTTTGCGAAAACTTTTCAAAGATGAAGTAAGAAAACTAGGCAGAGAACTGGGTGTTCCCGATGAAATAATTTCTCGCCAACCCTTCCCTGGCCCGGGTCTAGCTATTAGGATCATCGGCGAAGTGACCCCAAAAAGGGTGAGAATTCTACAAGAAGTAGATGACATTATCGTATCTGAAATTAAAAAGGCTGGATTCTATCGGAAACTTTGGCAATCTTTCGGGGTACTTTTGCCTATTCGAACCGTTGGCGTTATGGGAGACAAACGCACCTACCTTAATACAGTAGCTTTGCGCTGCGTTACCTCAAGTGATGCCATGACTGCCGACTGGGCAAGATTACCTTATGATCTACTAGAACAAATTTCCAATCGAATCGTAAATGAAAGCCCCGCCGTCAACCGCGTAGTCTATGATATTTCCAGCAAACCCCCCTCAACTATTGAGTGGGAGTGAGTTTTTTTACCTTCCCCCTCGCTTTCTGATGTTCTGATAAGGTACGCGAGAAAATGTGGGAGCCGTCCTCTTTAGCCACAAAATAAAAATAATTGGTTTTTGCTGGATAAACGGCTGCTTTGATTGATTCTATCCCCGGATTACAAATTGGCCCCGGTGGAAGCCCTCTCCTTCTATAAGTATTGTAGGGCGAATCAACTTCTAGCTGATGCGTATAAACTTTTTTGGTCGGATTATCAAGAGCATATTTAATGGTTGGATCAGCGCCCAGCGCCATCCCTATTTTCAAACGATTATGATAAACTGACGAGATAATCGCTCGCTCGGACGCAACCTTTGCTTCCTTCTCAATGATCGATGCCAGGGTTAAAATTTCATGTAGATTGTATTTTGTGTCATTTTGAGCTTTTTTCCAAAATGGCATAACAACCTCGACAAATCTTTTAAGCATAATATCTGCCATATCATGAGCATCGGCCGATTTATAAAACCAATAAGTATCAGGATAAAGATAGCCTTCCAGTGACTCTGAAGGGATATACTTAAAAATCCCCCAGTATTTTTCGCGCAGCGGCTCGGTAATTCCTTCGCTAACCAAGGATTGGAACTTTTTGTAATCACTGACTTTGTTCTTTTTTAAAATTTCCCCCATTTTATAAATGGAGGTGCCTTCCGGAAAAGTAACTTTTATCTGTTCCTGGGGGATAGTTTGCCCCGATTTGAGTTTAATTAAAATAGTCAAAAGAGTGTTGGACGGGGAAAACAAATAGCGACCAGCTTTAATGTTTTTAGAAACACCAAGCACGCGGGCCATAAAAGCAAAGCTGCTATCGGGGCGCAAAACACCAACATCCTCTAATCTATTCTCAACCCTATAGGTTGATGCCCCTTTTGGAACATTTATGATTAATTCCTGATGATCAAAGGGGTTGGCAGATTGTAACAAAGAAGCAACAAAAAAAAGTGAAATCAGAAATCCTATGCCTACGGCGGATAAAATCCAAGCCGGGATTTTAGATTTCATCGTTTGGTGTCCAAATAATTTCTTAAAATAAGGGCGGCGGCAGATTTGTCAATTACTTTTTTGCGTTTCTTGCGCGACAGACCAGCTGAAATCAAGCTTTTCTCAGCTTCCGCTGTAGTCAACCGCTCATCAAAAGTTACAATCGATAGTTTCAGCACTTCCCTTAAGGCTTCAACAAATTCCTGGACCTTTTTAGCCTGGATGCCAATTTCACCTTTCATGGTCTTTGGCAAACCAACCACAATTTCTCCTAAATCCGGGTATTTTTCAATGATTTTGGAAAGGTAGCCAACATCGCCATCAAAGCTAGCCCCTCTTTCAATCACCGCCAAGGGCTGAGCTGTGATCCCTAAGGAATCCGAGATGGCAATTCCTAAACGTTTCTCGCCGTAGTCTATGGCTAATGTTCTCATTTTTTTACCCCACAATAAGTCATAGCATATCATTTTGCTCGGCGCTCTCAAAACACCCCTCCCCACGCTTTGCAGTCTGGACGACTGCTCGCTACTGCCTTCCCCACAGGTACCCGCGACCCCTTGATCCCTGAACGGGATCAAATGCCCCTTCCGCCTCCCTTGATTGAGACCGCCTGCGCAAAAGATATGC
>JABMSE010000073.1 GCA_013204645.1 Candidatus Saganbacteria bacterium
AGCTCAAGCTCTTCTTCATCCATTGCTTTTTTCAAAAGTACACGTTTATACTCAATGGGCATAACTTTTACAAAACGGTATTTCTCTTTACCAAAATCATCAAGGATGTTTTTGGCCAGCGGGCTGCGTGTATACTTAAAATGATTCTTTAAAAGATTTTGGATAATCCTTTGATCTTTTTGATTAAGCTCCTCTAGCTCGACCATACTTAAGTTACATTTCTCAGCGAATTCCCCCTCTCGATCATAAACATAAGCAATGCCACCAGACATTCCTGCCGCAAAATTTCGGCCCGTCTTGCCTAAAATCACAACATAGCCACCAGTCATATATTCACAGCCATGATCACCAACTCCTTCAACCACAGCTAATAAACCAGAGTTCCTAATGCAAAATCTTTCCCCGGCTACTCCACGAATGTATGCCTCACCCGAGATTGCACCATAAAAAGCCGTGTTGCCAATTAAAATGTTTTCCTCTGATCGATAATCAGCTCGTTTATCGGGATAAAGAATAATCTTCCCACCAGAAATCCCTTTGCCAACATAGTCATTAGCCATCCCCTCAAGTTCAAAGGTTATGCCCCGGGCCAGCCAGGCACCAAAGCTCTGGCCAGCACCTCCGCAAAATTTAAAATGGATAGTGTCAGAAAAAAGACCTTCCTCCCCATATCTTTTAACAACCTCTCCGGAAAGCATCCCCCCGGTGGTACGGCTCATATTGTTTATTTTTAACTCATGCCGAACTGCTTCTCTTCTCTTAAGCGCAGGCCAGGAAAGTTTAATAAGTTTTTGATCCAAAACTTTCACTACATTGTGATCCCGTGCCTTCGTGCAACAGGCTTTACCAGTTTCTTCTGGTCGGTAAAGTATTTTTGAGAAGTCAATATTTTTACTTTTCCAAGTAAGCTTACTTCTATCAACTTCAAGAAGATCGCTTCGGCCCACTAACTCATCAATTGTCGATATTCCCAACTCGGCCATGATTTCTCGCAGCTCCTGAGCCAAAAAATTAAAATAATTTACAAGATATTCCGGCTTCCCCTTAAACCTTTTTGCCAAACATTCATCCTGGGTTGCAACCCCCAGCACACAATTATTAAGATGGCAATGGCGGAGCATAACACATCCACAAACAATTAAAGCTGCGGTAGCAAAACCAAATTCTTCAGCTCCCAAAAGAGCCGCAATCGCTACATCGCGTCCTGTTCTTAACTGGCCATCGGTCTGCAACCGCACCCGGCTGCGGAGATTGTTTAAGACTAGGGTCTGATGTGTCTCAGCCAAACCTAATTCCCAAGGAAGCCCAGCATGTCGGATAGAACTCAGCGGAGAAGCACCGGTTCCTCCATCACAACCGGAAATCAGAATCATATCCGCATGCCCCTTGGCCACCCCAGCAGCCACCGTCCCTACTCCAACTTCGGAAACCAGCTTAACGCTAATGCGCGCCTGGGGATTAACGTTTTTTAAATCAAAAATTAGCTGCGCCAAGTCCTCGATTGAATAAATATCATGGTGCGGCGGTGGAGAAATCAGGGTAACCCCAGGAGTAGTATATCTAGTCTTCGCAATAATGGCACTTACTTTGTGGCCAGGAAGCTGGCCGCCCTCTCCCGGCTTTGCACCTTGGGCAATCTTTATCTGCAGCTCATCAGCGTTGACTAGATAATTTGTCGTAACGCCGAAACGGCCCGAAGCCACCTGTTTTATTGCACTACGGCAGTCATCACCAAAGCGCAAAGGGTCTTCCCCTCCCTCACCCGTATTAGACTTTCCACCAATCATATTCATTGCCCGGGCAATAGTCTCATGGGCACGACCAGAAATCGAACCAAAGCTCATCGCGCCAGTTGCAAAGCGTTTCACGATACTTTGAACTGGCTCAACTTCGGATATAGGAATCGACTCTGTCTTTTTAAATTTTAATAGACTGCGCAGGGTCGTCGGATTTTCGCTCTGGTCGTTAATTAAACGGGAAAACTCCTTGTACCGGCCATAGTCATTTTGTCTGGTTGCATCCTGCAGGGCAGAAATGGTAAGGGGATTCCAAAGATGGAATTCCCCGTCACGCTTTAATTGATAAACCCCACCCGAAGGCAAAAGAGATCCATCTTCGAAAGCGCTAGAATGTCGGATAATAGTTTCCTTTGCAATTTCCTCAAAACCAATCCCGCCAATGCGTGAAGGCGTTTTATCAAAACATTTTTCAACAACCTCACCACTTAATCCCAATGCCTCAAATATTTGCGCTCCGCGGTAGCTGTTTAAGGTAGAAATACCCATTTTGGAGAGGATTTTTAGAATGCCTTTGTTAACGGCTTTGCGAAAATTATTAATCGCGGTTTTCGTATCCAAAATAAGATCTCCGACCTCAACCAAAAATTCTATTGCCTCATAAGCAAGATAAGGATTAACCAAATCTGCACCATAGCCAAAAAGCAGCGCAAAATGGTGAACTTCGCGAGGCTCAGCACTTTCTACAATAATCCCTATTTTGGTGCGCAGGGCCTTGCGGATCAAGTGATGATGCACTGCCCCCACCGCCAAAAGGGCTGGAAGCGCTGCCCGATCCTTTGAGAACCCGCGGTCACTTAAAATAATAAAAGTGCAACCTTCAGAAATCGCCTCTTCCGTTTCCCGACAAACCCGGTCAAGCGCTTCATTAAGCGGCTCCTTTAGCTTAAATAAAACTGGAACCGTCTTGGTCTTAAAATTATTTTTCCTAATATATTTTATCCTTTTCAGTTCCTCGTTCAAAAGAGTCGGATTTTCAACTTTGAGCTTATGGCAATGCTGTGGAGTTTCTTCAAGAATGTTCTGCTCTGGCCCCACATAGCTTTCCAAACTCATAACCAAATCCTCGCGGATTGGATCAATAGCCGGATTCGTCACCTGGGCAAAGGACTGCTTAAAATAATTATATAGAAGCTGTGGCCTCTGCGATAATATTGCATGCGGAGTATCGTTGCCCATTGACCCAATTGGCTCTTTTCCTTTTTCCGCCATAGGCTTCAAGATAACTTTAAGTTCCTCGCGCGAATAACCAAAAGCTTTGAGACAATCTTGTTTCGTCCTATTCCCCAACAAGGTAAGCCCTCTTGTCATACCTGCTCTTGGTAAATCTTTAAGCCTTACCATATTTTCTTTGAGCCACTGACCATAAAAGCGGCGGCTATAAATTTCTTCTTTGATCTCTTCGTCTTCAACAATGCGCTGGGTTTCTGTATCGATATAGAACATCCTACCCGGCTCAAGCCTTCCTGAGACCGCAATATCTTTAGGATCAATATCTAACACCCCTACTTCCGAGGCCATAACCACGAGTCCGCTTTTAGTAATTATGTAGCGTGCTGGCCGCAGGCCATTCCGATCCAAAACTGCTCCAACATGTTTGCCGTCAGTAAAGGCAACAGCTGCTGGACCATCCCAGGATTCCATAAAACAGGCGTGGTACTGATAAAAATCCCTGACTTCCTTGTTCATGAGCTTATTCTGCTCCCAAGCACCAGGAATAAGCATCATCATGGCATGGAACATAGGCCTGCCGGATAAAACCAGTAGCTCAAATACATTATCTAATGCAGAAGAATCACTACCTCCTGGGACAATCACATCTATGCCCCGCGCTCTCATCCAGTTGATATTTCCCCGTAGGGTATTAATCTCACCGTTGTGTGCGAGAAAACGGAAGGGCTGGGCTAAGTCCCAGGCAGGAAAAGTATTTGTGCTGTAGCGAGAATGCACCAGAGCAATCGCGCTTTTCAAGTCCGGATCCTTGAGGTCTAAAAAATAGTTTTCCAGCTGATGGGGCATAAGCAGGCCTTTATAAGCTATCGTGCGGGTGGAAAGATTAGTAATATAAAAACCCTCAGCTTTTATTTCTTTTTCAATATGCCTTCGGATTTTATAAAGTTTGCGCTCCAGGTCAAGGCGGGTATTAACCTCTTTGCCCTTAGCAATAAAAATCTGCTCTATGGCCGGCTGGGTTTCTTTGGCTGCCTTTCCAATGTCAGAATCATCAACCGGAACAGTCCTCCAGCCTACCAGGACCTGGCCCTCGTCTTCAATAATCCGGGCAATTACTTCTTTGCACACATTCCGCAATCTTTTGTTTTGGGAAAGAAAAATTAAGCCGGTCCCATAGGAACCATAGCGAGGTATTTCTATCTTTTTTGCATAGAATTCGTGCGGGATCTGGATAAGGATTCCTGCTCCATCCCCGGTTTTGGGATCAGCACCTACGGCACCGCGGTGGGCCAATCGTTTGAGAACCTTAAGCCCCTGCTGAATAATAGTGTGGGATTTTTCTCCATTGATATTAACCACGAAACCGACCCCGCAACTATCATGCTCAAATTGCGGATCATATAAACCTTGGCTTTGCGGCATTTTTCCATTGTGCATCTCCGACACCTTTGCCTTTCTCAACACCTTTAGTTATTTTATCCCTATCATTTTTAGGGATTGGGGGGGGCTAAAAGGTGTCGAGCCGAAAAGCCTCTCCCCCACTAAATCACAAAATCGGCAAATACTTCTTTAATTCGTATTCAGTAACCTGTATCCGGAACTCATCCCATTCCTTTTTCTTAAGTTCAATAAAACGCTCAAAAGTATGATCACCCAAAGTTTCTCGCACCAATTCACTTTTTTCGGTCTTATGGATAGCTTCACCTAAACTGGCAGGAAGTGATTTTATGCCGCGCTCAGCTCTTTCTTCATCAGTTAGATGGTAGAGGTTAAGTTCCATTGGATCCCCAAGCTTGTATTCTTCCTCAACGCCCCTAAGTCCAGCTGAAAGCATAACGGCTAATTGCAGATAAGGATTTCCAGAAGGATCAGGACAGCGAAGCTCCATTCTGGTAGCAGCCTCTTTGCCTGGCTGGTACATAGGAACTCGAACTAAGGCCGAACGATTTCTTCTTGACCAGGCAATGTAAACTGGGGCCTCATACCCTGGAACTAAGCGTTTATAAGAATTTACCCAGGGAGCTAAAATAGAAACTATTTCTGGAGCATGTTTGAGAATCCCCGCAATATATGCTTTGCCAATTTTTGAAAGATGATATTTGTCTGCTTTTTCATAAAAAGCATTGGTTTTACCTTTAAATAAGGACTGGTGGCAGTGCATTCCAGAACCATTTTGGCCAAAGATGGGTTTAGGCATAAAGGTCGCATAAACCCCATTAGCTGAAGCAATTTCCTTAACGGTTAGGCGGTAGGTGACCATATCATCAGCCATCTTAAGGGCGTCATCATAGCGCATATCAATTTCGTGTTGGGAAGGAGCAACTTCGTGATGGGAGTACTCCACCCGGATCCCAAGTTTTCTCATGGCAAAAATTGTATCTCTTCTTAGGTTAGAAGCCATATCTAAGGGAGTTAGATCAAAATAACCTCCCTCATCCAGAATTTCTGTGCCACTGCTGGATTTAAAATAAAAATATTCGAGCTCTGGGCCAACATAGAAATGATCAAAGCCCAATTTTTTCATTTTAGCCAATTGCCGTTTTAAGACATAGCGAGGATCTCCTTCATAGGGCTTTCCTCCAGGCTGGAGAATATCGCAGATCATCCTCGCTACCGCTTTTTGTTCTGGCCTCCAAGGCAAGATAGCAAAGGTATTTGGATCTGGCATAGCAATCATGTCTGATTCTTCAATATCTTGGAAACCTGTAATTGAAGAACCATCAAACCCCATCCCATCTGTCAATGCCCCTTCTAATTCATCTTTCCCAATAGAAAAACTCTTCAGAATCCCATTGATATCCGTAAACCACAATCTAATGAACTCAACATCATTATCCTGAACCAACTTTAGTATCTCTTCTTTGCTTAGCATTTCCTTTACCTCCTTTGTTTAATTTCGGCTCACTAGAATAGTAGCAATCTCATTGCCAGGGAAAAGAGGGTGTTTTATGCAAAATTTCTACGATTTTGTAGTTTGGTGGTAGCTGAATTACAATTTAGTGGAAGAATCACATCACTACGACCCTTTCAATCCCGCCTCTTCCCTATTCACCCGGCAATCCGCCTCGTAAAGGATCTTGAAATTCTGGGTTTTGATTATGCCTGGACGATGGTGATGGGCAATTATTTGGCAAACTTCTTCAATCGTCTCTGGCGCAGCACCTAGTTTTTCAAGAATGCCTTTGGCAATCGGCGCCCCCTCGATTTCCTGATACTTGGCTGCGCTAGAGTTATACTTCCTCTCCGCTTCATGAATGCCAATATCATGGAGAACTGCCACCGCAATTACTACATCATAGTTCCCTTTTTCCTTTGCCAACATCTCCTCAGCATATTGAACTACTTTCAGGGCATGATTGATCCTTTTCTGGTCAGCTCCAAAATAACCTTGCATCTCTTCAACAAGTTGCAGCTTATTTAACATTTAAGTCTCCACATCAACAAATTCTTCAGCATCTACATATGGCACCGTTCTTCTGCCAAAGAGTGCCAGAATTTTTCCGGTTATGAATCCAGTAGCAAGCGCAATCACAAGCATAATGGCAATACCAGACAATTGAGTTGTGTTGCTGATACCTTTCACAACAAAGATGGCTGCGATCCCACCCATCAGGCCGGGCAAACCATGGAGGTTCATAACACCGCAGGTGTCCACTTTTTTAATGATATTCTGGAATTTAGGAAGCAGGACCACAAAGCTATAGGTAGATAAAGCTCCAGCCAATATCCCGATGATAAAGGATGTGCCATGGGTAGCATAGTCACAAACAGAGCCAATTGCGACTCCACCGGCAAGAGATGCATTGGCAATATCCGCAATAGATATTTTACGTCTTAAGGCAACGGAAACAAAATAGGTTGCAACCGTAGCACCGCAAAGCGCGATTACCACATTTACCACCGTAAGGGGCACCAGTTTTGGCACAACGAGCGCTGCGCAGAAGCTAGGCCAGAAAAGCCATAAGACCATACTGCCGAGCATAGAGAATTGGTCACTGGTAACGCTAGATTTAATTGGAGTTTCAAACTCTTTTAGGGTGGTCATGGTTATCACAACGCCCAACCCAAAGAAAGCACCAAAGGCATGGATCAAGATCGAACCACCGGTATCGGTGATACCCTGGGACATTAACCCCAACCCTCCCCCAGTCAGGATCCATTCATTGAGCATATAGCAGGGGATAAAAAGTATGCCCAGTATAATATACTGAATCATTTTTAGTCGACCCAGCATTGCTCCGGCGCAGATCAAAAGGCTGGCAGCCGCAAATTCTGCCAGGATAAGCCTATCTATTTCAAAAGGCTGTGGATCTCCAAATATGCCCATACTATTAATTAGCATATACAAGGGAATGGCGGTGCTGACTAAAAGATAGGTGGCAGTAACTGCGGAGCGGCCATATTTTTTAATGAATACCATCAAAAAACCAAAGCCAACCAACAGCATGGCCATAATATGGATGGCTCGGCTATATTTCTGGACAGCAACTATAGAAACTAGGTTCTCGGCTCCCCACCCGGTGCTTGCAAAAAGAACCAACCCCACAAAAACGATCGGAAACATCAACAACCAGCGAAACTTTCTCATATCTTTTCCTCCTTAAAATCATTTATGTAAGATCTAGCAAGGTTATTACCACGAGGGATCAGAAAAGAAAACTACAATATTGTAGAAATTGGCCCTGTTTAGCTACGAATTCAAAAAAGGTTTTGACTTTACCGGAAAAAACCTCCTGGTTTTACGTTAGAAACCATACTTAGAAATTTTATACCCCAACATCCGCTCAGTTATCCCGAGAAATTCCGCAGCTTTGCGTTGGGTTTTATGCTTTTTAAGCGCCTCAGCAATTTTTTGTTTTTCAATTGATTCCACAATCTCTGGTAAAGTGGTTTCTGAAACGCTCACGTCTACTGGCTTTTGCGACAGATTAGCTGGCAAATCCTTAGGGGAAATTAACTCTTTTTGACAAACAATCACGGCATGTTCGATCACGTTTTCAAGTTCCCGGACATTGCCTGGCCAATCGTGAACCATTAGTATATCCAAGGCTGCACGATTAACTCCTTCAATCTGTTTATCATTTTCTTTATTATATTTATGCGTAAAATGTGCAATCAAAAGGGGAATATCTTCTTTGCGTTCTCTAAGTGGGGGCAAAATTACTGGAAAAACATTAATGCGATAAAAAAGATCTTCGCGGAACTTCCTTTCTTTTATCATTTTTTCAAGATTCTGGTGAGTGGCAGAGATCAGCCGCACATCGACTTTGACAGTTTTGATTCCGCCAAGACGTTCAAACTCTTTTTCCTGCAAAACCCGCAGTAGTTTAATCTGAGTAGCTAAAGTCAAATCCCCTATTTCATCCAAAAAGATGGTTCCGCCATCTGCCATCTCAAAACGGCCAATCTTTCGCTCGGCTGCTCCAGTAAAGGCCCCTCTTTCATACCCGAATAACTCAGATTCCAATAAATTCTCTGGCAAGGCTGCACAGGCAACTTTGATAAAAGGCTTATCTGCCCGTGGACTAGCATAATGAATAGCAGAAGCAACTAATTCCTTTCCAGTGCCAGATTCGCCTAACAAAAGAACGGCTGCATTTGTCGAAGCAACCTGCCGAGCTCCTTCTAAGACATTTTCCATGGCTGGGGAACTATAAATAACATTTCCAAACTTATATTTGCCTTTAAGTTGCTGTTTAAGAGCTACATTTTCTGCCACTACTACTTGTTTGTCTTTTTCTGCTAGGTCACGGATCACAACTGCTTGTCCAATCATTGAAGCAATAATAGTTAAAAGTTTTATGTCTTCTTCATAAGAAATATTACCCTTAAACAAATGATCAACCGACAACGCCCCAATTACTTTATTTCCTACCTTAATTGGAACACACAGAAAAGCATATTTGCGCTCTTTTAGATTCTTGCGGGCCTGGGTACGATTAAGAAAAAGAGGCTCAGCTTCAATATCTTGCACCACCATAGCCTCCCCGCTCTCAACCACTTTTCCGGTAATTCCCTCTCCAATTTTATAACGGCCCCGTTCCTTTTCTTTTTTGCTTAGACCCTGAGCCACTTCAATACGTAGTTCGTTGGTGGTTGGGTCAACTAAGGTAACCGTCCCACGATTCATTTCTAGTGAATCAGAAAGAACTTTGAGAATTAAATTAAGACTTTTTGGAAGATCAAGGGAGGAGGACAAAGCATCCCCGATATCAACTAAAACTTTTACTTTTAAATCTCGCATTGGGCTCATACAATTTTGTAGCCATTCTATACAATTTTGTAGCAAAAGTCAACTAAAAAAAGGGGGGCAGCTTACGGTTTGATTAAGTAGTAACCTGTCCCCTTTTTTTGTGATGTCCGTCACCAAGATAAGCAACCATCTCTTGAGCGGTCACATCTGATAATAGCTTAATCCCTTTTTTTAAATCGAAAATCTTGACCGCTCCTTGATAATCGTCTGCCCCTGGAATAAGAGCAACTAGTTGATTTGGTAAATTATCCAACCAAGCCTTATTAAAGATTACACCTTCATTACCCAGAAAGAGAGCAGAATAAAAAATATTGCTTTCAACCATATCCAAAAAGAAATGGGAACCAAAAGAGAGCTCAGGCATAAAACCTCCGTCTGGATCATCTACCTCAACCAAAGCGGAAACATTATTAATTTCGGCAAAACCAACTGGAACCCCCAATGAGGGATCCCTACTCCCCCACCTTCCTGGACCAATCAAAATAGTTGTAATTCCTCTACTTAATGCATTGAGGCGACCAATTATTCGGGCCACCTCAAACTTTTTTGACATTAAAAGATCTCGATACGCTTCTGTATCAACATGGATTAAACGTTTGATAGAAAGAGAAACACTTCCTCCCATAAAATTCCCTCGCGAACTAAAAATAAGCCTATCTTGTTTGAGCTTTTTGGGAATCTTTACTTGTCCAGTTGCCCCTCTCGCCTGAAGAGGTCTACATTGAACTAAATTGATTTGCATAACATTGTCTTTGCTAAAATTTACCGTGAACTCTATATCCACTGGATATTGATAACTTTCCTCTAAAGTTTTTAACATCCTCTGCGCAATTTGTGGAAATTTTGTCCCAGAGAGCAATTTATCAAAGGTCAGAAGCCAGGATTGTCCCGCCTTCCCTAATTCCTTTAATTTTCTTTCTGCTTCTTTATCTCTTTGACCAATTAGATCTAATTTAACTTCTGGCTCAGCTTCTAGTAATTGTTCAATGGAAACTGTCTGCAATTCATTTCTTGAAATATTTAAAGTGTCGACATCGTGTTGAGAAAATCTCTTGGCTTTTTCCATTCCAGCATAAGGACGCATTAACGGCGCATCCAAAGCCACAATGCGTGGGTAATCCCCCTCCACTCGATTAACTGCCCGGGTTCCCAGACCAAAAACTAAACGCAGCATTCCAGCTTTTGGATCCATATCTTCATGCCAGACAAAGGTATTATAAGAAAATCCTACCCCAGCCACAAAAGGAAAAAAGTGTTTCTTTTGATAATTGCCTGATACTCTTTGCACCAGCAAAGCCATCTGTTCATCCTGCTGGCTTAAACCCCGTTTAAGACGGTAATTCAGAGCTTCCTCATTCATGGTGGAGGCAAATACCTTTCGTACAGTAACTTCGAATTGACGAAGCCGCTCCTCAGGAGAACCTTGATTAACTACGAAGATGCTCTCGTATTTGCCGGCAAAAGCATTACCGAAAGCATCTTCAAGTAAACTAGAAGAGCGAACAATTATGGGTGACTGCCCAAAGTATTCAGTAATCTGACGAAACTGTTCTCGAATCTCATGGGAAAATTTTCCCTGCAAAATCTTTCCCCTAAGTTCAGCTGCTTTATTAAAATATCCTGCTTTGGTCTTCTGTTCTAACCACAACTCCCACCAACCATTCTCAACTATATAAGTATAAAAAACATCTGATCCAATATAAAAAGAATCATGGGGTTCTAATATATCTGACCAGCCAAACGACTTGTCACTACAAAGGATCTTCCGCGCTAAAAGCATGCCTAGGGCCTTTCCACCAATAAAGCCGGTTCCGATCATGCGGGATTTTATTGCCAAAAGGTCATCTAATTTTAAATTTTCTCTAATTAGGGCCAGCATACGTGCTTCACGTCCCAGCATTATTTTATTTAAGCGCTCAAGCATTTTGTTTTTCGCGGTTTCTTTGCCTGATTTTTCGGACAATTCTTTGGCTTCAAAAAACAAGCGATCCCAAAAATCCAAATTCCGTTGAGCACTCTCGGCACCTTTTTTAGAAATATAAGATAATAATTTGGTGGCATCGAGACTGTTAGTTATCGGGATAAATCTTCCTTCTTCTTCAATATGGGGCAAAAACATAGTTGACGAATAACGCTTCCAAACTTTTAGGGGTTGCACATAATAATCCTCTTCAAAATTATAAATATCTAAGAGCAGTTGGGTAGTTTCGCGAATTCGTGCAATGGTTTTAAAAGAATGTTGATCGCGCAAAATAGCAAAGTAAGCAATGGTATCCAACCGGAAGAGATAAGGACAGGTTACCATAAAGAAATTACCAATCATCAGATCCGTGGCCCAGGAAGAAAGCAGATCGGAAAGACAATCAAAAACATAAAAGGCTTCTTTACCTTCTTTGGCAATAATTTTATGAATTTCTTTGGTAAAGGCTTCAAAACCACTATCTGCATTTAGCTTATAAACTTTTACCTTTTTGTTTGAAGGAATAAGCGGGAGGTGTTTTCCAAATCGTATATAAACTAGATTTCGCCTATCAGATAATGATTTTTCAATATAGGGGTCTACAAAGTGCTTATAATCAGCTATGTCATCAACTTGCCAAACAACATTATCACCTAATCTTAGGTCGTCAACAATCGTGTCTAAGCCTTTTATACCTGTACTTATCATACTAAATTTGGCTCGACACCTTTGAAGACAAATGACTAATTTCTAGTATCTGATACCCAATTATACTATAGCCCCAAAACTTTTCAACTCTTTATAATCTACGAGGGTAACCAGTGCCTTGCTTTCTGTTTTTATACCGCACTCCTCACAAGCTGTCACCGGATTTAGTCCTCCGGGGACAACTAATCCTACTCTTTCCACCCCAACCGGCATACCAAGGACTGGCTGTTCAGGATTTCCAATAAGCAAGGCTCCTCCAAATCCGGCATCCCGGGCTTTTTTAAGGATCTCTTCACAACGTTGTTTTGAAACCGCTGGAATTTCACGCAAGCCTGCCAAAATCTTTCCAGAACCAGAAACTGCTTCCCGTACGTTTGTCATTTTACTGCGGATAAAAATCTCATGCGGATCCAGGGTTGAACCAGCATAGCTTACCAGCTCGGTAAAACGCAGAGGGACTAAATTTTCAATCTGCAAAACACCTCCGAATTTGGATTCAACCGGGATCCCGTGTTTAATTAATATCCCATTTAGGTTAACCGCACAAAGGGTTCCAAACCCAACCATGCCTTTCGGAACAAGTTCATCACCAATTTCAGAACCAGCCTGCGCAACCAAAACACGATCACCCATGCTAAATTTCTTGGCAAACACTCCCCGCATAACTTTTAAGGCTTTTCTAAATTCACTCTTATGAAAAAAAGAAATATTAAGTACTACACTGCCCTGCTTTTTTTTCAAATCAAAATCCATAAGATAGGCCAGCGATTCAAGGCGCGAGCTTATCATTCCTACCTTATCCAAAACCAGAGCATTATTTAATTCCTCTTGTCCCTTTTTGGTAATCACCCGACCCTCTTTCCAAATTGCCTTCACCAGTCCACGATCACTTATAATTTTCAGATGATAACGCACGGCACGTTCGGTAAGTTCAATGCCAAAATCCTATTTAAGTCGGGCAGAAATATCTTTTGATCCCACCGGCGTTTTTGATTCGGCAATAAGCTTTAAAATCAGGTTGATCTTTCGCTCCAGTTGCTTCATTTGTAAATTCCCCCTTATTTTTAAATTAGGGCTTGACATACGGCAATGGATTACCGTATAATATTACCAGAGTTAAATCTTTTTGTAAAGGGGGGGATAAAAATGATGGAAGCAATTTTAGAACAGGTCAAAAAAAGGAATCCCGGAGAGCCCGAGTTTCATCAAGCAGTTGAAGAGGTTTTAGAATCTATTGCCCCAGTCCTAGAAAAGTATCCTGAATACAAAAAAGCAAAAATAGTTGAAAGGATAGTTGAGCCGGAAAGACAAATTATTTTCCGCGTTCCCTGGATGGATGACAAAGGAAATATTCATGTCCAACGCGGTATGCGCATTGAATTCAACAGCGCCATTGGCCCTTACAAAGGTGGGCTTCGCTTCCACCCTTCCGTTTATAGCGGGATTATTAAATTCCTAGGCTTTGAACAAATCTTTAAGAATGCTTTGACCGGACTCTCAATGGGCGGCGGAAAAGGTGGCTGTGATTTTGATCCCAAAGGAAAATCTGA
>JABMSE010000074.1 GCA_013204645.1 Candidatus Saganbacteria bacterium
ACATCATAATAATCATTAAGGCTGTCAACACCGATCACTTCGTACCCCTCTTGAAGAAGCCTTGCGGCAACGTGGAAACCGATAAAGCCAGCAGACCCAGTTACCAGAATTTTTTTCATGTTAAATTAAACCCTTACTCTCCTGTGCGAACTTTTGGCAAGGGGCTTAAGTGAGTAGCCGTTCTTTACCCCAATCCCATAGTACCTAATACCTGCTTCATCTAGGACCTTAGGATCAAAAATATTGCGGCCATCTATGATTAAAGGATGGCGCATCAACAACTTAAACCTATCAAAGTCAATTTCACGAAATTCGTTCCACTCGGTAATGATAACTACCGCATCAGTGCCCTTAGCGGCTTCATATGAACTATTAAAATACTTAGCTTGGGGGAAAAGCAACTTGGCCTTAGCATTAGCAATTGGATCATATATCCTTAAGCGTGCGCCAGCTTTTAAAAGCTCTTCGATAATAAACAAAGCAGGGGCATCCCGCAAATCATCGGTTTGGGGCTTAAAAGCCACTCCCCAAATGGCAATCTTTTTCCCTTTCACTTCTTTGAGTATTCTTTTAATCTTGGCAACAAAAAATTCGCGCTGAGATTGGTTAACTTTGGCTATGCTCTTCATAACCAAGGTGTCACAGTTATTCTTCGCGCCTAAATGAATAAGGGCGGCAATATCTTTCGGCAAGCATGACCCCCCAAAACCAATCCCAGCCCTTAAATAGGCCTGCCCTATGCGTTTATCATACCCCAACCCTTCCACCACGCTTCTGATATTGGCACCGGTACTCTCACAGATATTGGCAATTTCATTGATAAATGAGATGCGGGTAGCCAAAAAGGCGTTTGAAGCATATTTGACCAGTTCAGCACTTCTTCTGTCAATAAATATCATCCGAGCATTAAGCGGCCGGTAGAGCTCACCCATGATATTGCCAGCAGCTTTACCATCAGAACCAACAACTATGCGGTCGGGATGAAGAAAATCATAAACCGCATGGCCCTCCCTTAAGAATTCCGGGTTGGAAACGACAAAAACCTTCCTCTGCCCTATTAAAGCTGCCACTTTATCAGAAGTCCCCACCGGAACCGTGCTTCTTATGGCCACAGCTTTTGCCTTTAGACCTTTCATTGCCTTAAGCGCTTCGCTGATCTTTCTGGCTACACTTAAAACCGCTGAAAGGTCAGCATCTCCATTGGGAAGCGGGGGCGTCCCTACAGCAATAAATATGATTTCGGAGCTCTTTACCGCTCTATCTAGACCTGCCAAGGACGAAAAAGAAAGCCTTTTTGCTTTCAGATTCTTTCTGACCAGTTCTGTCAGCCCAAGCTCAAAGAAATCTATCTTGGCTTCTTTCAGCTTCCTTATCTTTTCAGTATTTTTATCAATACAAATAACCTGATTGCCAAAATCAGCCAAGCAGGCCGCAGAAACCAGTCCAACATATCCTGATCCAATAACACAAATCTTCATTTATCTGCCCCTTTTCTTTAAATCGATTCAGACAGCATCTAGTTGCTTCATTACCCGTCGGTAAACTTTGCGGACTTTAGTTGGAAGGGTTGGGTTCATGATCCGCAGGATCTCGCGGCCAAGGATACGATATTGGCCGCCAACTTTTACAGCTCGGAGCATTCCCTTTTTAACCAAGCGACGAAAAGTAGAATTGGATATCTTGAGCAGCAAAGCTGTTTCATCGGGTGTATAGACCTCTTTTTCGCGGATTTCCATGGTAGCCTAAATTTTAGCACTTATATGATGTTTGTCAAGGATTAATCAGGTTTAGTCAAAACTGGTCAAAACCGGTCAGCCTTCTGCCCCAAAATATCCCTCTTAAAAGAAACTAACTTATCCTTTCTCCATTCCAAAAACAGGATCCACACGATACAAAGCAGAAATGCTCCCACAAGAGATGGAGGCATTTTCTTCTTAATTTTATTATAAAAATACCTCCAGCCAATTTTACGCCCCGAGGCTCGCCCCGCCTCAGTAGGGGGATCTAAAATAATAAAACTCATTCCTAATGATTTGTTATTGAGAAATCGGGCTAAGGCTTTTACATAACTATTTACCACATCAGCGGCAACTGCATAATCTGGCATAGCCGCCGAGATAACAAAGATCTGTGAATTACTCGTTTGCCCAAACAAATTAAATACATCGTTACTTTCACTGCCCCGCTTCCCCCCCGAATTAATTGCCCCACGTATCCTACCAGCAACAAAATCTCCCAGCGCTGATTCTTCCACTTTTAAACCAGGAGCGTTAACCTCAACTGAGACCCCTTTTTCTCTCATCTTCTCTATTTCTTGTTGCCAATAGGGAAGATCCAGATTAACTTCCAAAACAGCTTCTTTGGCTAAAGCATTACTATCCATAATAGCTCCAATAACTCCAGCCTCCCCCCTAGACATATACCCTCCTCCAATGAATTTATCTATCTCTTGAGAAAGCCCATCCCCCCTCGGTTTGATTAAAAGAAGTGTGGCACGCGCCACTTTATCTCGAACAAAAAAGTAATCTTTAGTAAAATCAGCTATTACGGAGACAGTCAATAAAACAATAAACAGAACAACAAATACCTTCCATTTACCGATTAATAGATTAAATAATTTGTTCCAGTTAATTTGCATGGCTATTGTATGATATAGGATCAGGCCTTTTCAGTCAAATAAGTCCAGGCCTTATCTTCCAACTCCCCAGATCCTTCCTGATGCTTTTCCTTCAGGGCTTTCAGCTCCTCCATGTATATCAACTCATTTTCGGCATGTTCTTTTAATATCCCAACCAGCCCTTCAAGCCATTTTGCAAATTGCTTGGCAGCTTCTATCGTGCTTTTTTCGGTTTCAAAAGAAGCGCTCTTTTTTGGCGCCATATCTCTTTTAGGTTTAGACAACGGCTGTCCCACAGCACAAATATAGCGCAGATCTTGCATTCTTTTGCAGGAAATAACATCAAAATATGAGGACATCTCCTGGCTAAGGGACGCTGGGGTATAAGAATTTTTTGCAACTCCGTAACGCAGATTATTATTATCTTCGTCTTCGGCCTGCATAGGAGCCTGCTCTATTAAAAGTTGTGCCGTTTTTTTGACATTCGGATGGGCACCATAGTCGCGATACAAATTTTGGAGCTGCATATATTGTGTATACCTGTTTCGGCCCACGCTTACCAAAACAACTCCATTCAGCTTTAAAACTTTTGCCAATTGGCTTTGCATAACAAGGCGCTGTGCAAAAGATGGGGAAGAACCATAGATTTCAACAACTGCCGCATCAAATAGCCCGGGCTTAAATCCAAGGGCCATAGCATTCATCTGAAATATTTTAGTCTTCTTGCCAAGCATCTGGCACCAATCGCTCATCACATCCACTAACCCCGCCTCGGTATCGATTCCAAAAACATCATAACCGAGGTGCTCGTAGCGCAAACATTCCCTACCGGTGCCACAACCAATATAAAGAAGAGTTCCTCCATTCGGGAGATGTTTTTTAATCATCTCTTCCCTTTCAGTCGGTCCCTGGTATGCGAATCTACTCGGATATTCACCGTTTTTTTTATATTCAGCCTGTTCATCTCGATTTTTATTTGCCAGCCGGGTCAAATTGTCTTTCCACTGCAGAGTAAATAATACACTCAATTCTTCAGGGCTCACCAATTTATCCACCAAGGTTGTAATTTCTTTTTGAAGGGTGTGTTCAAAATTCCACTCACGTTTTAGGCGAGATAGTATAGGGCTTGCGGGATTATTTAACCGTTTTCGAATATCCACACGGGCCCTTTTTCTCATTGGGGGTATCATCCAGGCCGAATTAGTCGCTAGTTGATAGGACAGGGATAAAAGCGTTTTTGCACAACCCACGCGCTCACTGGCTTCATCTAATTCTATTTCCATCACATTCATCTGGGGCACGTTATTTTTAATCGGAAAATTCCTTCCGCAAGCACAGCTAAGCACTGATCCATCAGAAACCAAGGGGGCAGAACAAACCGGACAAACAAGATCCTTAACCAAATCGTCTGACATGATCCACGTCCTTTTGAATTTGCCTTTTTAACTTCTCCACATCTGAAAATTGGAACTCATCGCGCAATCTTTTGGAAAGCAAAACTTCTAATCTTTTTCCTCGGATATTTTTATTGGACCCCAAAATATGTACCTCAACCACAGTTTGATCAGCACCAAAAGTAGGCCGTGCTCCAATATTTACCACGCATTTTTTGCCATCAACTCTTCCGGCATAAACGCCGTGGGCTGGAATAAGTTTTTTGGGATTAACTTTTAAGTTAGCCGTAGGAAAGCCCAAAGCCTTTCCTCTCCCCGCCCCCCTTACCACCCTTCCCGAAATAGAATAAGGATGACCGAGAAGCCTAATGGCTTGCGAAAAATCGCCGCAGCTCATAAGCTCGCGTATAACGCTTGATTTTATGAGATGCCCGGCAATCTTAACTGGTGGCACAACCGTCACCAAAAACCCATATTTTTTGCCCAAATGCTTAAGAGCCGCGACATCACCAGCCCGCTTTTTGCCAAAGGCATAATCATAGCCCACAAAAACATGTTTTACGCCAAGTTTATCAACCAAATAGCGCTTTACAAATTTATCATAAGACAAACTTTTTAGATGTTTACTGAACCTAAAAACCACAACCCCATCGATGCCCAAATCAGCCAAGAGTTTTTCCCGGTCAGGAAGGGTAGTCAAAAGTTTCAAGCCTCTCTGTGGGGCAATTATTGCTTGCGGATGGGGATCAAAAGTAACGGCAATGGACGAGGCTTTGGTTTTTTTAGCGGCGGAGACCAGCGCTTTGATGACTTTTTGATGTCCAAAGTGAACCCCATCAAAGGTACCTAGCGCTACCACACATCTTTTTAGGCTTTTTCGTTTGGGATGGCGGATTATTTTCATTGCAAAAAGAAGGCTCTCACCCACAGGGTAACGGCTTTAATATATTCGGTACCCGGATAAAATAAGAGCTGGGAAAGAATAAGCGTTCCCACAATTCTTCCTGAAATTATATAAAACACCACGGCGCGCACACTACCCTTTCTTATCTGACCCCGTGCTTCTTTGTCAGTAATATGGGCAGCAATCGGATCTACCATTAAAGTAAACAAAATAGTAGCAATCCCGTTAACAATTCCAGAAAGCTGGGTAGCGGTTACCCGATACTGTGGAACTAAGGCGCCTGCCATAAGAGAACACAAAACACCAATGGCATAGATGGAAACCATGATAAGATTTAGCCACAAAAAGGTTTTTGGAATACCCTTAAGGGATAACCCTTTAAATGATTCTAAAGTGGGAAGCCTAAAACTTTTGGCAACCTTAATTAAATTCCGGGGAATAAAAGCATAAGCAATCAAGCGCGGAACCGAGTTAATTTCATTAAATTTTCGAATCGCACGGGTAAAAATAGCCACGGCAAAAGGAGTTAAAATACCACCCACTAGATTGCCGATAAAGGCGGCAAAAATAATGATGCGGAAATTGCCCCATAACACATTAACCGTATTTTCCAAAATGGCCGTGTCAACCATCCCGCCTAAAAGCGGCGCCTGCAACATGTTAGACATTCTGGAAATTAGAAGTGAAGCATTAACAAAAGAAAGCGAAAGTGCGATCTGCTTAGTGCGCACACCGGTCAAGCGCATAGAAGAGGCAATCGTTTCAGCAAAATGTATTACGCCGGTAAAACAGCAGACTACAATCAGTGGGTTCATAGTGGAGTATTATATACTACTTAGGCGCTTAGGTAAATATTTTTAGGCAGAGATGGGGCACTTTATTTAGAAATTAAAAGGGGAATGCTGAGTCCTAGATCTTGATAACCGAAAACTTGAAGGATTTTTTGACGGTTTTGTCGACAGTAACTACCAGGATAAATTCACCAGCACGGCCAAAGGTGAGTTTGCCCAAAGGCCTAAGCACGGCCAGATTCACAAAGCCATCTCTTTTAAGATTTTTGTCCTCTTCTTTTACAGAAAGATTCACCTTATACGAATATATGTCTTTCTTGGTCTTAGGATCAACTATTCTCAAAGACATCTCTGCTTTACCAGCTGATTCAGCCTGGAGGTTGATGAAAGAAATCAATGGATAACAAGGTTTAGTGGGATCTTTTAGGGCAATGTTTAAAGGGAGGCCCACAATAGTAAACCGGGACGGGGCTTCGGGTCTAATATATTCAGCCAAAAACGCATTGATGACTTTTGTATTCATAATAGATTTGATTATACTAGAGTGATAAAGACAATGTCAAGAGAGGAAGTTCCTTGCAAGGGAGGAAGATGAGAATTTATTGTTTTTTTGCAGCGAGGACTGTTTGAGCCCGAGCGACGAACAAAGTGAGGAGTGAAGGGCGAGTTCCGCAGCGAAAAAAAACAATAAATTCTCATCTTCCTCTGAAAACTTAAGCAATGCTTCTTTATAACTTAATATGTTAAATTGCGTATTGGGGCCTTCTAAGCATTTGGTGCGTCTCCTCCCCTAACTTCAAATTGCCTTCTCCTCAAATTTAAGCTATAATAATTTTTTGGAAAAGACCCAATTTAATGCGCAAAAAAATAGTATATATATCATTAATATTGTTTTTCTTTTCAACGTCAGCGACCGCCCAGTATATACTCCCCTTAGATGAATTTATCAAAACGACTATCCAAAATAATCCCAGATACCAGATCTCAGTTGAAGAATATAAAATAGCCCTTGAGGAAAACATAGCCACCAATGCAATTGATGACTGGAATCTAATTGCCTCAGGCGTTTATCAGGAATCAAACCCGGCCCCCCTAAGCAGCCTATCTCCTACCTACAAAAAAACCATGGGCTATTCCCTGGCCATTGAAAAATACATCACAAAAAGTGGGACGGCCATCCAAATTGAACAAGGTGATTCTAAGATCAAAGCCAACTACTCTTCAGTTTCTATTCTATCGCCTTATTACGTTTCAAATCTTTCGTTAACCATTTCTCAACCCCTGTTGCGCAATGCCTTTGGACGTGCCACTAAAATGGGATTAGAAATGGCAGATTTAAGCCTTGATATTTCCAAAATAAAGCTAGAACAAGATTGGGAAGATTTTATTGCTTACTTGCGCGAAGAATATCTTATCTGGCAAAACTGCCAGGTAAATGTAGAAATTTATGAGGATAAAGTTGAAACCGTTGAGAAACAAACCACACTGGTTGAGAAACAATACAAATTCGGATTATCCGAAAAACTGGACCTGGTTCAAATCAAACAAAAACAACAGGCCTATAAAATAATGTTTGAACAAGCCAAGATGGAATATGAGAATCAAGGTGAAAAAATTGTAATGCTCATGAACCCTAGCACAGAGGAAGCACAAAAAAATCAGCCGAATGCTCAAAATCTAGAGCCCCAAAAATTTGAGAAAAATGGACCGATCATGGATGAGAAGGAAGCTCTGACTTATTTAACCACCTCCTCTAATCTTTGCAAAACAACTAATCTCTTAGTGACTATCCAAAAAATAAATTTGGCCATAACTGAGGACGATAAACTTATGGATTTAAATTTGATTGGTCAAGTTAACCCCAATGCACTAACCTATGGAGCAGTGGACAGCCTTACCAAAATTGGAAGCTACAATGAATACTCCATAACCCTTTCAGCAAATACCCCAATAACCTTTAAAAAGATGGACGCCCAAAGCAATGCTGCCCGACAAGAATACCAAAAAGCTCTAAAAGAAAAAGACAACATAATGCTTAATGCAGAGATTGGTCTTTCCAACCTCTATACCAGTCTTGCTTACTCAAATCGTATGTTAACGCTTAACGAAAAGAATGTTTCCCTAGCCAAAGAAAGAATGGAACTTGAGCAAAAAAAGTTTGATCAGGGAAGAAGCTCGGTTTTCTTTCTTTTAAACGCCGAGGACGATCTTTTGGCAGCTCAAAACACCCTAAAGGATGTATTGTTTACCCGAGAAAAGGTACTTAACCAGATTATGCTAGTAACCGATCGCTATTTGGTAGAATATGAGGAAGTCTTATCAATAGGCAGTAAATAAAAAACATGAAAAACATATTTAAATACTTTATTGAACACCCAAAACTAGTCAACCTGATGCTTATTCTAGTTTTGGTCATGGGAACCCTTTCCTTCTTAGGGCTTAAACGCAACAGCATCCCTAATGTCGATTTTAAAATGGTGTTTATCACAACCGTTTATCCCGGGGCAGCCCCAGAAGATGTTGAGATAAACGTAACCATGCCGATTGAAGACGAAGTAGGAAAAGTAACCGGTATCAAAGAGATGCGGTCTTTTTCTACGGAAAATTTTTCCAACGTTTTTGTTGAAATCGATCCCAGCGTTAAAGACATTAAAAAGGTTAAATCTGACATAAGTAAAGCCGTTGACCGGGTTTCAAACCTTCCCAGCGAAGTGAAAGATAAGCCTACCATCACCGAGCTTAAAACCGATATTTTCCCGGTTTTTGAAGTAGCCATCAGCGGCAATAGCCATATTTCGGAACTTGCTTTGCGCGAATACGCCAAAAACCTTGAGAGAAAAATAAAACTAGTCCCCGGTGTCGGAGGTACAAGAAAAGTTGGCTACCGCAAAAGGGAAATGCATATTGAGGTTGACCCCATCAAAGCCCAAAACAATTATGTCTCTCTGGCAGAGATCATGGGGGCGGTGGGTGCTACCAATATTCGCCTAAGCGGAGGCACGGTTCAATCGCTAGCCACCAAGAAAAAGGTAATCACCCTCTCTCAATTTAATGACCCCATGGAAGTTAAAGATGTGATTGTGCGCTCGGTTTTTTCTGGCAAGCGCTTGCGTGTGTCCGATGTAGCAGACGTCGTTAATGACTTTGAAGAAGAAATAAAAATCACAAAAACTAACGGTGAACCATGTATAAGTATTGTAGTCGACAAAAAGGGTGATGCGGACGCAGTAAGGGTAGCTGATCGGGTTCGCAAGCTCCTCCGGGAATTTAACCGTGATCTTCCTCCTGGAGTACAGGCTCAGGTAGTACGGGATTATTCCGTCTATGTTAATGCCATGCTCAATGTTGTTGTTACCAATGCCCTAATTGGTTTTGCTCTGGTTATTTTATGTCTTATGATTTTCTTGGATAGGAGGGTTGCTTTTTGGACCGCACTTGGCATTCCCTTTTCCCTTTTTGTTGCTTTCTTTTTTATGCCGGTCTTTGATATATCGGTTACCAGCATTTCTCTTTTGGCTTTTGTAATTGTGTTGGGAATGCTGGTGGATGATGCCATTGTCGTAGCCGAACATATTTTTGCGCTGCGGGAAAAGGGTGTAGGCGCAATTGAAGCCTCGGTACGCGGAATATCTGATATCTTCTGGCCAGTTTGCGCAACGGTTACAACCACCATTGCTGCCTTTCTTCCCGTGCTCCTCATGGGCGGTATTATGGGTGCCTATATCCGTGCCCTTCCCATTGTTATAACCGTAGTCCTCCTAGCGTCACTTTTTGAATCTACCTTTATTCTCCCCAGTCACCTGGCGCACACTAAAATTGCCGCTAAAGCAAGGCCAAAGATTATTCAATTTCTAGAAAAAGTTTATCGCCGGAATTTAATCCGTGTACTTAAACACAAATATGTAGTAATTGGGGCCTTCATTGTTATATTTATGGTAGCGGTGGGAGTTATTCTGCCCTGGCTTGGTTTTGAACTTTTTCCTGGCGGAGACGAAGATATTTTAATGATAAAAATAGAAACCAAAAAGGGCATCCCACTTTCGGAAACCGAAAAACGAACTAAAATTATTGAAGATATCGTAATCGAGACTATCCCCAAAGATGTCCTAGCCAGCTACGTTACAACCATTGGGGAAAAGGGAACGGATATGTGGTCCAACGTGACCGGGGTTTCCCAAAGCCACTGGGCACGTATAACCGTTAATTTAACTCCAGCGCAAAAGAGGAAAATTACTTCTCTTCAAATTAAAAAAGCCCTCAATAAAAAATTAAAGCCTTTAGTTGATAAGGATAAATTCAGCGAAATTGGAATTATAACTAGCGGAGGTGGCCCCCCAATTGGCTCCCCGATTGATATAAACTTTGTGGGAAACGATGATAAAATTCGCACCCAATTAGGAGACCAGCTCGAGGCTTTCCTGAGCCAAAACGATGCTATTTACGATATTACGCGCGACGATGAAAAAGGCCTAAAAGAGCTAAATATAATTCTTAACCACAATCTAATGGCTGACTTAGGAATTACCGCAGCAGATGTTGCCAGTGTTATCCGTGCCGCCATTACCGGCAATGTGGTTACTTCAATTAGAAAAGAGGGTGAAGAAATTGATTTTAGAGTAATGCTCGACGAAAAACACCGGAATAACCCGGCCTACATCAAGAACTTAACCCTACCCAACCGGATGGGGAAACTAATTAAACTTGGAAACTTTATCAGCTTTGAGGAAAAATCTTCCCCCTTGGCTATTTGGCACAGCGAAGGGGATCGCTCGGTGCGGATCCGGGCTGAATTAGATACGAAAAAAATAAATGCTCGGGAATACAACCAGATCCTTAGAGAAAAATTTGAGCCAATGGTTATGCAATATCCGGGTTTTAGAATTGAATTCGGCGGTCATGAGCAAAGCACTAATGAATCACTGGCCGATTTTTTCAATGCCATCATAATCGCCATAGTTGTGATTTATATTATTCTGGTCATTCTATTTAATTCCTTTACTGAACCCATCATCGTAATGCTTGCCATCCCCTTTGGGTTAATTGGTGTTATTCTTGCCTTTGCCCTGCACCACCAAACCATGAGTTTTATGGGATTAATCGGTATCCTGGGGCTTTCTGGAGTTGTCGTAAATAACTCGCTGGTCATGCTCAAGTTTTTAAATCGCAAAGAAGAAGAGGTCTGCGAAAAAGGAGAACCCCTGAAAATAGAATCCATTGCCGATGCCGCGATGCTTCGCTTTCGGCCTATTACTCTAACCACCCTAACTACCGTGGCCGGATTACTTCCTTCTCTTTACGGATTCTTTGGCGGGAGAATTGATTTTCTCTTTCCGCTTCTTTTGGCCTTGAGCTGGGGCCTGGTTTTCTCAACTCTTATCACCTTGTTTTTGATCCCCTCTTTTTATAAGGTTGAGCGCGACTTTGGCTGCTGGTTTCATAATAGGTTTCATAAACAATGAAAAAATATAGCGTAGCATTTGTAACTTCAATAGCCGCATTTATTTTTGCCCTTGACACTACGATGATGAATGTTGCTATTACCAACTTAGCCCAGGATCTTCACACCACCATCCAGCATATCCAATTCGCTATTGCTCTTTATGCTTTGGTGATCGCCGCCTTCATGCTGCTGGGGGCAAAGCTGGGCAAGCTCTATGGGACCAAGCGCATCTTCCTTATCGGAGCCATTTTATACGGTATCGGCACCTTAACCGCGGCCCTTAGTCTAAATGTTTCCATGCTTACCTTGGGCTGGTCGGTGATTGAGGGAGTGGGATCAGCTTTTATGATGCCCTGCGCTGTAGCCCTTATCATGACCGCTTACACCGGCAAGAAGCGCGCTATTGCCTTTGCCATTTTTACCTGCGTATCCATTGGCGCGGTTGCGATTGGTCCTATCGTAGGCGGTGCCTTCACCACCTACCTTAGCTGGCGCTGGGCCTTCGGCACGGAATTCTTCCTGGTCTTGCTGATCCTTGCCTATTCCAGTGTACTAATAGAACAAAAAGATCCACAAAAGGCCCGCCTGGATTTGGGAGGAGCCCTGCTCTCGGTCTTAGGCTTTGGCTGCGTAGCCTTCGGCGTGATCACCTCAAACACCTACGGTTGGTGGCAGGCAAGAAATCCTTGTATTATATGCGGTGTGGAAATTGCACCTTTTGGCCTCTCCATTGCGCCACTACTTATTTTTGCCGGAGCTATTAGTTTAATCCTCTTCGTGTTATGGGAAAGAAGGCAGGAAAGAAAAGGCAATGAGCCCCTAATGCCAACTTCTTTGCTGAAAAATGGATCTTATATGGCCGCTACAATCGTAACGCTTATCCAATTATTATGCCTTGCAGCAATCCTCTTCACCGTGCCCTTCTTTATGCAACTCATATTACAAAAGAACGCCATGCAAACAGGATTAATTATCATGCCACTAACTTTGTCTATGATGGTAACCATGCTGCTAACCCCGCGGATCGCCACTAAAGTATCGGTTAAGCACATCACTCTGGTAGGATTGTTTATTTGCATAATAGGCTTAGTGCTTATGGCAAATTCATTCAGCGTAGAAATGTCTACCACCGCTCTCATCCCCGGATTTATTATCTTTGGTATCGGTATTGGGCTGGCTCTCGCCCAACTGCAAAACCTGGCATTATCCTCGGTAGCAGTAGCTCATACTGACGAAGCAGCGGGTCTCTTTAATTCCTTAAGGAATCTAGGATCTTCCTTTGGCACAGCAATCGTAGGCACCCTCCTGATCAGTTTCTTTTTATCCGGGCTTGTACTGGGAATTAATCAAAATATGGTTTTCCCGGAGGCCGATAAAGGTCCTCTAGCAACAACAGTAACACAAACAATTCAACAGATGCAGAGAGCCAACCTAGAAAAACGGGTCACTCCTCTGATTGGTAATATTCCAAATCAAGAGGTCCTGGAGCTCAAACACATAATAGCAGATGCAATCGGTTTTTCGATGCGGATCTGTTATTACACCCTTGCGGCAATTATGTTTGTGGGCTTCATGTTTTCCTTTTTCCTTTCCAAGCAAAAGATCGTCCCTTCGATTGAACAATCCGCCGGTGTGCCGATAGCACCCCAAAGCACTCAAACCAAGTAAAAAAGGGGACACACGCTTCCCGAACAAAAGGGGACGGACCCCTTTTTCTAGGTGTCGAGATCTTGACACCCCTAACCCAGAGCTGACTTCCTAAAATCATTAAGATCTATCAATAATAATTCCGATTTTTTGGCATAATATAGACAAAAAACATATATGCTACGAGCAACAATTACAGAACCGCGATCATTTTATACCCCCTGGTAATAACCTTGCTACTACCCCTTAATAAAGGGGATCCACCCCAAATGGGGGCCGTCCCCAAAAAGGAGGTTTAAGACATGGCTCGATTACCAAGGATAGTAGCAGTGGGATATCCGCACCACCTAACCCAACGCGGAAATAATAAACAGGAGATTTTTCTAGATGATGATGATTGCAATAAATACCTTTCTTTCCTAAGTGAATATTGCCGTAAATATAAACTTGTTATCCTCTCCTATTGTTTAATGCCTAATCATATTCACCTTCTTGCTGTCCCAGAAGAGAAATTCTCCTTAGCTAAAACAATCAAGTGCACACATATGAGATATGCTCAATATGTTAATAAGAAAGTTAATGCCTGTGGACACTTATGGCACAGGAGATTCCATTCTTGTGTCCTCAATCAACGACATCTTTTTGCAGCTGCTCGCTATATAGAACGCAATCCAGTCAGAGCTGAAATAGTAAAAGAAGCTTGGGTCTGGGAATGGTCAAGTGCCCGTTATCACATTGGCAAAGAAAAGAAAAATGAAATTATAACAGGGAATTTATTTGATTATATAAACGTAAAACCAAGCTATTGGAAAGAATGCCTTAAAATGTATGAAAAAGAAAGATATATACAAAAGATAAGAAAACACACCAAAAGGGGACACACGCTTCACTAGGAAAAGGGGACGGACCCCTTTGGACTGACGAACAAAAAGCACCTCAGGGTAAAGCCTTTTGGGGACACACGCTTCCCGAACAAAAGGGGACGGACCCCTTTTTGCCTGCCTAGGGTGTCAAGATCTTGACACCCCCATCACACGCAAAAGCCCCTTGACAATTAGGGGGGGGGCACATGATACACATATAACCAGTTCCCGAGGATAGACGAGAAAATGAATGGAAAAGAAAAAGATAAAATAATTGAATATAAAAAACCGAAGCTTATAGTATTTGCTGCCGATATGGGAATAGGAGGAGGTTGTTCAACTGGTGGTGCAGACGGGGATAACTGCAGCACTGGCGCAAGTGCCATACAGTGCAATACGGTAGGCAACACTGCCAATGGCTGCGTAACTAACGGTAGCTCGGCAAATTTTGAGTGCAATACAGGAACTAGTGGTGATCCCCCCTAATAATCATTAGCTGATTCTTTTTAACTTTAAAAAAAATCAGTTCGTCCCCGTTCTCCTCTTCTTCTAAATATGCTAAAATAACCCTATGCTTTCAAAGATCAGAAATTTTTCAATTATTGCCCATATTGACCACGGGAAATCGACCCTAGCCGATCGGATGCTGGAATTTACCCATACTATTTCCAAACGCAACATGAAAGATCAGGTTTTAGACAGCATGGAGCTTGAACGTGAACGCGGAATCACCATCAAAGCCCAGGCTATCCGCATGAAATACAAAAATCACATTTTAAACCTCATCGATACCCCGGGTCACGTTGATTTTACCTATGAGGTATCAAGATCCCTAGCTGCTTGTGAAGGTGCAATTTTGGTAGTTGACGCAACCCAAGGCATTGAAGCGCAAACCCTAGCTAACGTAAACCTAGCGCTGGCCAATAAATTAAAGATTATCCCCATCATAAACAAAATAGACCTACCCGGGGCCGAAATTGAAATGGTGAAAAAAGAATTAATCAACACCCTGGGATTTGAGGAAGACGAAATTATCCTGGCCTCGGCAAAAGAAGGCAAAGGGATTGAAGAAGCCCTAGATGCTGTAATCAGTCGCATCCCCCCCCCACAAGGCAACCCAGAATCTCCCCTTCAAGCTCTGATCTTTGATTCCCACTATGACGCCTATCGCGGAGTTATTGTTTATATAAGAGTAGTAAATGGAAATCTAAAAAAGGGCGATAAGATTCTTCTGCTGGGCACGGGCAAGGAATTTGAAGCCCTAGAAATTGGCACCTTTAAACTGGGATTAGTTCCCAAAGAAAGTTTATCGGCAGGTGAGGTTGGCTATTTAATTGCCAACATCAAAAATATTGCTGATGCCCATGTTGGTGACACCATTACCACCGTTAAGAAGGGAGCTAAAAAGGCCCTCCCGGGATACAAAAAAATAAAGCCTATGGTTTACTGCGGCTTCTATCCAATTAATGGCGAGGATTATAAGGACCTACAAGAAGCTCTGGAAAAATTGCAATTAAATGACGCCGCCCTTTTCTTTGAACCAGAAACATCAGCTGCCCTGGGGTTTGGTTTCCGTTGTGGATTTTTAGGCTTGCTTCATCTTGAAATAACCCAACAAAGGCTTACCCGTGAATTTAACTTAGGCCTCATTGCAACCACGCCCAACGTCATCTATAAAATTAATCTAAATAACAAAAAGGAAGTATATATTGATAACCCCACCAAATTTCCAGATCCCACCAACATAGAATCCATAGAGGAGCCCTATCTTAAGGTTAGCATTTTCACCCCGGCTGATTTTGTCGGCGCAGTTATGACCATCGCTAACGATAAACGAGGTGTTTTTGTAAATCTCGAATATCTTGACCCCAAAAGAGCAGTTATCACTTACGAGCTTCCACTCTCGGAAGTAATCATTGAATTCCATGATCTCTTGAAATCGGTTTCAAGGGGTTATGCTTCTATGGATTATGAGCAAATCGGCTATCGGCAATCCAATCTGGCAAAATTAGACATCCTGATAAACCATGAAACCGTCGATGCGCTCTCTTTTATTGTGCATCGTGATCGCGCCCCCTATTATGGAAGAAAAATGTGCGAGCACTTAGCCTCCGAGATCCCAACACAGATGTTTTCTATACCAGTTCAAGCTGCCATCGGAGGAAAAGTGATTGCCCGCGAAACCATCAGGGCCAGAAGGAAAGATGTGCTTGCCAAATGCTATGGCGGAGACGTCTCCCGCAAACGAAAACTTCTCGAAAAACAAAAAGCTGGAAAAAAGAAGATGAAACGAGTGGGGAAAGTCGATATTCCACAAGAGGCCTTTCTGGCCGTGCTACGCATAAACAAATGACATCCTTGTACATCCATATCCCCTTCTGCAAAAAGAAATGCAACTATTGTGACTTTGTGTCATATGCTGGAGCCGAAGATCTGATAGATAAGTATGTAGCAGCACTTTGCAAAGAAATAAACAATCTCCTTACTATTTATCCCGAGCGAACCCTGAGCGAGGAACGAAGTGACGAGTCGAAGGGGAGTCGAGGGACTATCTATATCGGCGGCGGAACCCCTACCCTGCTTTCTCCCCGACAAACCGAAAAAATCTTGTGCTCAGTGGTCAGTGTTCGGTGCTCGGAGATCTCCATCGAAGCCAACCCCGGAACCTGCAATAAGGCCAAACTCAAGGAACTGCGACAACTTGGCATAAATCGCCTATCCATCGGCGCTCAATCATTTAATGACAATCACCTAAAAACCTTAGGCCGCATCCATAACGCAAAAGATATTTTTGGGTTTTATGATGATGCAAGAGCAGCCGGGTTTGACAACATAAATCTTGATCTAATCTTTGCACTGCCCAACCAAACTTTAGATGAGTGGAAAAAGGATGTTGAGATCGCCCTAAGCCTTGCGCCCGAACATTTGTCGACTTATAATCTCCAAGTTGAAAAAGGAACACCTATCTGGGAAATGACCAAGATCCAAGCTCCAAATAACAAATTACAATTACCAACTGAGGACGAAGAACTGGCAATGTATGAATACACCATTGAAACCTTGATCAGCAAAGGTTACAAGCACTACGAAATATCAAATTTTGCTAAGCCTGGATTTGAGTGCAAACATAATCTTGTCTACTGGAAAAATGGGAATTATCTGGGCGTTGGCGCCGGCGCGCATTCGCATATTAATGGCCAGCGCTTTGCTAATTCCAATGATATTGATGCATATATGCGTCAGGTGTTGGGCGAAGAAAGAAACGAAATACGAAACGCGTTACGCGGCACGCCTAACGATTCTCACGTCGCTTCCGCCCAACGGGAAACGATTTTCATGGGCCTTCGCTTACTAGATGGCATTCCCACCGAAAAATTTAGGGGCTTTGAAAAAGAAGTGGCAGAGCTTATTGAAGATGGTCTATTAATGAGAGAAAAGGGCAATTATAAGCTCACCAGAAAAGGGCTTTATCTTGCAAACTTAGTTTTTGAGAAGTTTGTTTGATTAGATATATATTTGACACCCAAAACTATAAAATGCTACAATTAGCACTCCAATCAAGAGAGTGCTAATTTATGCAAACACAAGACTTAGATAAAAGAAAACAGAAGATTCTTTCGGCAATTATTAAGGATTACCAATCCTCAGCTGAACCAGTTGGGTCGCGCACAATCTCTAAAACCCATCTACCCGAATTCTCCCCTGCCACCATCCGAAATGACATGGCAGATTTGGAAGAAGAAG
This sequence comes from Candidatus Saganbacteria bacterium, assembly GCA_013204645.1. Lineage (GTDB taxonomy): Bacteria > Margulisbacteria > WOR-1 > O2-12-FULL-45-9 > O2-12-FULL-45-9 > JABMSE01. The sequence continues at coordinate 17,401 of JABMSE010000074.1, forward strand.
GTTTTATTGTGCAACCACACACCTCTGCCGGCCGCATCCCCACCGATCGTGGCTATCGTTTCTACGTAGATCGGCTCATGAAAAGAGTGCATCCCACCCATCGCGAAGAAGAAATCGTAAAAACAACCCTACGCAAAAGTATTTATAATCTCGACGAGGTGCTTCATCAAACAGCCCGGCTCCTTTCCCATGCCCTGGACTACACAGCAATTGTGGTAAATCTTGGATCCCAGCACAGGCTTTTTTCCGCTGGAACTTCCAATCTATTGCATCAACCAGAATTTAGGGACCTAGCCCATATGCAGAAAATGCTAGAATTGCTAGAAGAAGAAGAACTACTATCTGAAATCGTTGAAGAATATTCACAACCCGAAGAAATTGCGGTAAAAATTGGATCCGAAAACAAGTTCAAACCGGTAAAGGATTGTAGTATAATTGTTTCGTCCTATCAGATCAATGATGAAAGGGTGGGCGGAATAGCTTTAATCGGCCCAACTCGTATGTTTTACAGCAAAACCGTTTCATTAGTAGATTATGTGGCTAAAGAATTATCAAGAGTTTTAGGGGAAGTATAAGTTATGATAAAAGACAAAGAAAAAGAAAACAAAATGGAAGAGGAACTTAATCAGGCCAAAGAGGAGCCTTCTCCTCAATCCGAGGCAGACGAGCTCAAGGAACAACTAAAAGAGCAAAGGAACAAACTCCTGCGTGCCCTGGCTGACTTTGACAATTACAAAAAGCGGGTAGCCTTAGAAAAACAACAATTTCTCCAATATGCCAACGAGATGTTGGTTACTGAACTCCTGCCTATAATTGATAATTTTGCACGTGCTATGGATGCCGCCCAAAAAGTTGAGGCCGGCGACGAAATGACTAAAGGGCTAGCCCTTATCAAAAAGCAGCTCGAAGATGTTTTAAGAAAACACGGCGTAGAAGAAATCAACGCCCTGGGTAAGCCTTTTGACCCTAATTTTCACGAAGCTATCCTGCAAAAAGAAGATGATGGACCAGCTGGAATTAACATCGAAGAAGTGCAAAAGGGATACAAATTAAATGGCAAGGTCATCCGACCATCTATGGTAATCGTATCTAAGGATAAATCCAAATCAAACAGCTAAATTTGTAATTTGGAAATTGGGCTTTGGAATTTTAAAAATAAGGGGGCAAAAAAAATGGCAAGCGAAAAAATAATTGGAATCGATCTGGGTACAACCAATTCGTGTGTGGCAGTTATGACGGGGGGAGAACCAACGGTTATACCAAATGCAGAGGGGGGAAGGACTACTCCGTCGGTGGTTTCTTTTCTGAAAGATGGAAGCCATGTGGTAGGACAGGTAGCTAAAAGGCAGGCAGTAACCAATCCCGACAATACGGTTTTTTCAATCAAACGCTTTATGGGACGAAGGTTTGACGAAGTCGATCAGGAAACAAGGTACGTTTCGTTTAAGGTGGTGGCTGGCAGTAAGGGAGAAGCTCTGGTAAAAATTGGGGATAAAACCTATAGTCCTCCGCAAATCTCAGCGATGATCCTCCAAAAAATGAAGGAATCCGCAGATGCTTTTTTGGGTGAACAGGTTAAAAAGGCGGTTATTACAGTTCCGGCTTATTTTAATGACAGCCAACGCCAGGCAACCAAGGATGCTGGCACGATTGCTGGTTTAGATGTAGTTCGCATCATAAACGAGCCTACGGCTGCAGCGCTAGCCTACGGCCTGGAAAAGAAGAAAAACGAAAAGGTGGCCGTATTTGACCTGGGTGGTGGAACATTTGATATTTCTATTTTAGAGCTGGGCGAAGGAGTTTTCGAAGTTAAATCCACCAACGGTGACACC
>JABMSE010000075.1 GCA_013204645.1 Candidatus Saganbacteria bacterium
GGATCGTCTAATGGTAGGACAGCAGACTCTGACTCTGCGTGTGAGGGTTCGACTCCTTCTCCCCCAGTACTTCGACTCGCGCCAAGCAGTGTATCGGGCTCGCTCAGTACTGCGCCCCTTGATGTCGAAGTAAATCGAGCGAGAGAGCGTAGCGAGCGAGTCGAGATTTATTATATAATACCTCATGCCATATTTTGTCTACATCCTAGAATGCTCCAACGGGGCTTTATACACAGGAATAACCACTAATCTTGAAAAACGTTTTGCTAGGCACCAAGCAGGAGAGGGTGGTCACTATACGAGTTGTAATCGGCCTATAAAAATCAGATATTTTGAAGAACATCCTAACCGTAGCGAAGCCACGAAAAAAGAAATGCAAATTAAAAGATGGCCCCGCACAAAGAAGTTGGCTTTAATAAAAAGGGACAAAGGCACTCTTAAAGCGGCTGCTAGATGCAGGACTAGATGACGCGCAGGACGGATTCTTCTCCCCCCAGCCAATTATTATAAAGCGATTTTTTCAGCAGCTGCTGCCATCCCATTTTGGCTTCAAATTGGAATTTTTTACCTTTGCCCGCGAAGCGGGCCGGCCAAAAACAAATTTTTTCTGCCGGGACATATTTGTGGAAAAATCAGGTGGATATTGTTATAATGTCTTTGGTGGATATCTGCTAGCATAACTATGCTATCATACTTAGGAAGCAATGAAAAGTCAAGAACATATAGGGGATAAAGTTAAGAAGGAAAGGGTTAATCAGGGGTTAACTCAGGATGCCTTAGCAAGGAAGTCAGAGCTTCCTTATACTACTCTTACAAAAATTGAGTCAAATGTGATTAAAAAACCGACAATTCAAACCGTTGCAAAAATCGCAAACGGCCTTGGGATCAAAATTGATGAGTTAATAAAATAAAATATGGCTAACAAAAATCTTACAAAGGCAAAAAAGGCAAAGAACGACGAGTTCTATACGCAGTACGGCGATATCCAAAAAGAGATTGAAGCGTATCTGGAGTACGACCCCGATGTATTCAAGGGTAAGGTAGTGTATTGCAACTGCGACGATCCGTTCGAGAGTAATTTCTTTCGGTATTTTGCACTAAATTTCAACAAGCTTGGATTGAAACAGCTTATCACCACCAGCTACAAGCCCTCGCCCGTAGCCAACACACAGCTGAAGTTGTTCGGTGATGATAAAACTCTCACGAAATCAAAAGGTCGTCCTAAGATAACCGCCAACAAATTTATCATCAACGAAGTGCACGATATGGATGGCGACGGCGAGTTCAATTTGAAGGATGTTGCAAAGCAGTTAAAGGCAAACAAACACAACGACTGGACGCCGCTGGGAGGTGACGGCGACTTCCGCAGCGATGAATGTATAGACCTACTTAAACAATCCGACATAGTGGTAACAAATCCTCCGTTTAGCCTGTTTCGCGAGTATATAAAACAACTTGTTTATTATAATAAAAAGTTTTTGATCATCGGCAACCTGAACGCAATTACCTACAAAGAAGTATTTCCATTACTTAAAGAGAATAAAGTTTGGTTAGGCAATAATTACAAAGTTAATGCTGGTGCAATGTTTTTTGAGATACCCGAAAACATTGCCAATTTGGAGCAAGTTCGTGAAATAAAAACAAATGAAAGCGGCAAAAAGGTGTATGTTACCAGAGTGCAAGGCGTGCGCTGGTTCACCAATCTTGACCATGGGCGCCGTCACCAACCGCGACCGCTTATGACCAAGGCGGAGGTGATCAAGTTCGTAACGAAAAAACCGTTTGAGAAGTACGACAATTACGACGCGATAGAAGTTGCGTTGGTTAAGAATATCCCAAGTGATTATGAAGGTGTGATGGGTGTACCAATTAGTATCATGGATAAGTACAGCCCTGAGCAGTTTAGGATTTTAGGAACAAGTGATAATGGTCTTGTTGATGATAAATACAAGAAGACACCAGGTTTAACAAAAGAATTTGTTGATGATTATTATAAAGCTGGTGGCACAGGAGCGTATAAGGAAGGTAATCCAACAGCTGGTTACTATGAAAATAACGTTGCAAAGATGGCGTATAAAAGAATTTTTATTAAACATAAGGAGAAATAATATGAAAACAACTTTAAAAACCGACATCGCTGTCCAAGATATTTGCGATGGGTTTGTTTATAACGAACTTGAAGGTAAGGGTTTATTTGGTTTGTCTGGCAAATTGACTATTCAACCGGAATATCAACGCAACTATATCTATGCTTCCGACGGTGGTAAAAAAGAAATAGCCGTCATCGAATCAGTTCTAAAAGGATATCCAATAGGATTGATTTATTTCAATAAAGTAAGTGATGAAAAGTTGGAGATTTTAGACGGCCAACAGCGCATCACCAGTCTTGGACGTTTTGTGACTGACAAATTTGCCATAAAAGACGAAGGCGGTATGGAGCAATATTATGGCGGCATGGCAAAAGACAAAAAGACCAAGATTGTGGAAACAAAACTGCTCATTTACGAATGCGAAGGGACAGAAAGCGAAATAAAAGAATGGTTTAAAACAATCAATATTGCCGGTATCCCGCTTAATGATCAGGAATTACTCAACGCCGTGTATTCTGGTCCGTTTGTTACGCTCGGTAAAGCCGAGTTTAGCAATAGTCAAAATGCCAACATTCAGAAATGGAGCGTATATGTCTCTGGCAGCGCCAACAGACAGGCGTTTTTGGAATGTGCGCTTGATTGGGTAAGTAAAGGCCATATCGGAGACTATATGAGCAGTCATCGTTTTGATAAAAATATCACCGAGCTGAAAAAGTATTTCAATAGTGTGATTGATTGGGTTTCAAGTGTATTTGTTGATGTGGAAAGCGAGATGCGCGGACTGGAGTGGGGGCGTCTGTACGAAGAGTATCACAAGAAAGCTTATAATCCTAAGAAAGTGTCGGTTGAAGTACGAGAGCTCTACGCTGATCCATATGTTAATAATCGTAAGGGTGTTTTTGAGTATATTCTCGGTGGGTCGATCGACACAAAACTACTTGATGTCCGCGTTTTTGATGAAGCAACCAAGAAAGCGGTTTACGCAAAACAAACTGCTGCTGCTAAAAAGAAAAAGAAATCAAACTGCTCGCTTTGTTCCGTCGGACACGATGCTAATAAGAGTAAGCTTTGGAGTTTTGGTGAAATGGACGCCGACCATGTAACAGCTTGGAGTAAGGGTGGCGCGACTTCGGCCAAAAATTGTCAGATGTTATGCAAGACACACAATCGGGCAAAAGGGAATCGTTAAAAAATCGCATTTATAATAGGTGGAGCGCCAGTTTCAAAAGAATTTGCCGCCAACCGCGTACAATGTATGGCAGTCTCATCCGCAGAAAAAATAAGAAAATTAGGTGATTAATTAAGGAGCAGCATGCATGCCTTTAGATCAATATGGTTTTATTGGAAATGAGATTGAGGGGGTCAAGGCAGAAATACTTGCTATAAATAGTGAATATTTTAACTATTTATTCAAATTAAATGAATTTCTTCAAAAGATAAAGTTTCTTTTTAAGATTAATGATCAAGATATTCAAAAAGTTATGATTGCCATATTATTTATTAAGTCTATTGAAACGATGCAATCCATTTATATTCTTTGCTCATATGGGCTTAAAAATGATGTAGATGTTCTATTAAGGGCGTTGTTTGAAAGCGTGGTTGCGATCAAGTATTGCCTTGTCGATGAAACAAATGCAAAACAATATTTAGCAAAAGATTCGTTTGAGAGAAAGAAGCGATTAAATGCCCTAGTTAGCTCAAAATCATTGTCTTCGCGAATCAATGTTACAGATGAAGAAAAAAACAGGATACTGACTGAAATAGATGAAGAGTTAAAGTTCCTAGATAATCCAAAGGAGATTCGTACTGAAGACATATGTAGGAGCGTTGGAGAGCACGATCTTTACAACACTTTTTATAGGACAGTATCTGATTCGGCTCATAGCGGCCCTAGAGTATTTTCCAAGTTCTTTTCGGTTGAAGACAATAGACCTAAATTTGTATGGGGGCCAAACGATAAAGATGTAAAAATGCCATTAATTACTTCTGCGGAATTTATTATGAAAGTAGTTCCAAAAATGGTTGATTTGTTATGCCCCGAAAAACATGAGGAGGCAAATAACCTGATAAAAGACTTTAATGAGCTAGCAAAATTAGTGAATTAAAAGAATTTGCCGCCATAGAAAAACTTGAAATCGTCCAACTTACATCGGTGCCTGGCACGAGTCGCGACTTCCTCTTTAAATAGTTATATCTACAATTTGTGCAATAAGTCTGATTCCCGGTGAGGGAAACTCGAAGAGATGATATTCTTCGGGCACCGTATCAATAAATATGTGGGCATGGGTACCTTTTACATGCCAACCGAGAACCACATCTCCTCTTGCTATATCTGGAAAAGACGCTGGTCTAGGAAAGTTAGGGAATGCAGGACTCTGAATGACCTCTCGGGCTAAATCTAGTATTGTTTGGGTAGCATCCGTTAAATCTTGGGGCGGAGATGCTGGATCAATTCTTTCTCCTCTTAGTTGGTGGGTAAGGTGTATATGCGTCCGGGCCGCCTTGGCTGTGACAAGAGCTGCTATTAATCCTTGTGTGCTTGGGGTCTGGGTGAACATTTTTAATGTTCCAAAGCTGGTAAAAACTCTTCCGTTTACAGTTCCTTTTACAATTGGCACATACATTTTTCTTTACTCCTTGAATAAGTTCTAGCTCATTATCGTCACATTCTGGCAGAAAATTCACTTATTAAGGGATTTTGTGGAAAATTCTATGAACATGGTGCCCCCCCCATGTCCCGGAGCCCCCGATCCCAATCGGGGAGGAGGACGAATCCTTTGCCACATCGGTGTCTAGCACGCACATCAAAATTCAGGTCCCGACGGTTAAAAAAAGATAATTTGACAGTATTTTAAAATTGTTCTAAGCTTGAAAATGTTGAGATACTCTCAACTGTGATGCTTAAAATACGGTTATAACATAGGAGGAATATTTATGAGATTATCAGGCTTTTATTCATCGATTATGCGTTTTTTCAATACCAGATCGATAATTCCATTGTGCTTCTGTATCCTAA
>JABMSE010000076.1 GCA_013204645.1 Candidatus Saganbacteria bacterium
AAGTGTCCCGTCGCACATTATTTATATAATAATTATGGAATCGACGGGATCCCGCCCTTGGCGGGAAAATTTAAGGCCTTCAGGAAATTTCAAGAAATCTTCAAGAAACTGAAATTTCCTGAAAAAGATGATGATAATAATGGGAGATAGGTGCACTCTAATGAAAAATAAAATCATAAGCATAAGCCTGGCAGAAGATGGTGAAGCACGCTTACCACGCTCTCCTTCCTGGTTAGAGGGATGTGACCTTACGGGTCCAGAAAAAGCTTTAATTCAAAGAATCATTAATGGTGCCGACTGGGTTATGGAATCCTTGGTTTCTGAGCTTGATGAGTGTGAACTTGGTCCCCGAGAAGTATATTTATGGATGGAACAAGTAGAAAGGGATTTAGCCGACGCTCAAAGGGATGATCTTGTCTATCCGCGTATGCGGGAGGGCTTGGCGATAATCAACAAAAGCCATCTACCTAGAGAACAAAAATATCAACTACTGATGGGAATTGCTGCTGCCGAAAACCCATGTCTTTCAGCATATGATGACAATGCCCTCCCAACAGCCCTTGCTGCATGTAGTAATTCGGATCTCTCTCCACAAAGACAGGTGGATTTATTGGTTGCATTAGCTGTTTCTTGTGGCACCGCGGTTATACAAACATACCAAGGCTTGGACAAATCTTTACCCATCGCCAGCTCTGCATTCAAACAACTTGATCTTTCGAAAGACCAAGTTGGCGATCGCCTGGTTCTTTTGGCAGATACAGGAATGTCCTCACACTCATTTCTTTCAGACTGCCAAAGCTTAAGTGGGGCTATAACTGAATTTCAATCGCGAGACTGGGATAACTGTTTAACCGACCGAACCCTGGTTCTTCTAATGGAAAGATTAGGTTCTTGGGTTCCAGAGTGGCTTGCTGAGTTTCTTGCCCCAACCCTTGATATACTTCAGTCTGATGGCAGAGCTCCCACAGAACAATTCGCTTTAATCGCAGCACTAGCCTACGTAAAAGAAGACAGTGAAACTGCATTGGACGATACTCCCGGAGGTTTTTCTCTTAATTCGTATTGCTTCGATACTGCATTATTATCAAAGGGATTAGATCTTATGAAAAAACTAAGCAGAGAGCTGCAGCCAAAAGTTTTAGCTAAAAAAGACACTCCCAGCACATCAGGTGCGGATCTCTTTTCTGAAGATTTCCTAGTTCAAAGTTTATTTGGAGCCAGGCTTCAAGTTGCCGAAATGATAATTTATCCGCGAGGGGCAGATATCGATGGGCTTTTTATTAATTTGGTCGAGCGCGCCCAGGAATCCCTCTGGGTTGCAATTAATCTGATAGAAGCACTTAGTCAAGAAGGGATGGCTCTTCCCGATGCCCATCGTTTTGTGGTAGCATTTCTCTCCAGAATCCCGAGAAACATTCGCTTGACAGTGATCCAGGAACTTCTGGCAAATCATGTTCCCGCTATTGCAGAAGATCCAGATTCTTACTATGCCGAAATTAACGGCCTGGGAGCTGCCTTAATGGGATTTTTAAGGGGACAAAGCACCGTTCCAGAAAAACCAGCATAATTTTTCTACAACGCCTTTAATTTTTTAATGACCTCTGCCGGGTCTTTAGCGCCGAAAACAGCTGATCCAGCAACCAAAACATTGGCGCCGGCGCCTACGACCTTGGGTGCGGTTTCAAGATTAATGCCCCCGTCGACTTCAATATCAACTCCTAATTTCTGCTTTCTAATTTCTGCTTTCAAATTTCTAATCTTGGATAAAACTTCCGGCATGAATTTTTGACCAGAAAAGCCGGGGTTAACCGACATCAGCAAAACCATGGAAACCCTATCTAACACCGGGAAAACAGTTTCTACTTTAGTATCGGGATTAACAACCACACCTGGTTTAACATTATTCTGTTTAATCAGTTCGAGGTATTCCACCAAACTCTTGGAGGTTTCAACATGGATGGTAATAATATCAGCCCCAGCCTTAGCAAAGTCCGGAATATATTTATCCGGGTTTTCAATCATCAAATGCACATCCAACGGCAATTTGGTGATCTTCTTAATTGCCGCTACTACCACCGGGCCAATTGTAATATTGGGCACAAAATGGCCATCCATTACGTCAATATGGATCAGCTCTGCCCCCGCCCTCTCAACCATCAAAATGTCAGCTTCAAGATTGCTAAAATTTGCCGAAAGAATCGACGGTGCTACCATTACCATAATTTAAATCCTCCTTCATCTTCGTCTAACTCTTTTTCCTTTCCTTCTTCGGCTGCTTTCTTGTCTCTGGTAGAAATAGTAATCATGACGAGAGAGCCCACATTAAGCTCCTCATCTGGCAGAGGTGATTGCATAAGAATCATCCCTGGCTCTAGTTGAGGAATATATTCTAGCGCAACTTCGCCTAAAACCAAACCCTTAGCCGATAATAGAGTTTCCGCTTGAGCAAGAGGACGCCCCAAAAGATTGGGGGCAGCAACCTTTCTTTTGCCAGAGCTCGTCAACAAACTAACCACCCTGCCCACCTTTACAATCCTGCCTTTTTCTGGCCGCTGGGAAACCACACAGCCTTGCGCATATTTCATGTCGAACATAGATCCCCCATGCCGGGCCACAAGATCAAGGTCTTCGAGTTCTACCTTAGCTTGCTCAAAAGGTACACCAGATAGATCCGGCACAACCACTTCCGGTATGGCCGTGAAATAGGTAAGATAAAAATATAAAATGGGGATAGGCAAAAGAATAATAGCGGCTATCGCTGCGATTAATCTTTTGGGATTAGCTAATTTAAGGCGCGATATAACCAAGGCAACCATAATGGAAACCGCAATCACAAAAATCAAATAAAAAGTAAGTATCTCTATTAACACGGCTATCTCCCAAACAAAAAGGCATAGAAAAGGCCTGAAAATACCGCGGCTGCCAAAACAGCTGCCAGGATCCAATTGCGATGTTTTTCCTTGGACCAACGAATCCTGACCCTTCCTAGATCCTTAAGCGATTCGCTTTCTTTTTCTATTTCGTCCTCGCCATAACGACTAACTGTATTTTCAAAAATTGTAACGAATTCCTCGGTGGGATTCGGTGCAAGGACCAGGGCTTTCTTTTCTAGGCTTTCACGAAATTGGGCTATATTTTTAAAACGTAATAAGGGGTCCCTTTGCAAGGCCTTAACTAGGATGTCCTGAAGATATCTAGGAAGGAAAGCAACTGTTTCGTGCTTAACCAAACAGGGGTTTTTTAGCTTATTGAATTTGTTGAAAAGCTCCTTTTTGTTTAAGCTTTCTTTGGGACAAAGCATTTCATAAAGGATAATCCCTAGCACATAGATATCCGAAGAAGCGGAAGCGGGTTTTCCGACTAATTCCTCAGGGGAAGTATAGGCTCCCTCTCCCAAAACAGCTACCACCTTCTGCGGCATGGCATCTTTTATCTCCCCTTCTATGACAAAATCGGTAAGCCGAAGGACACCCTTACTACCAATAAAGATATTGCTGGGCTTAAGTTCACCATGAATAATTCCCCGGGCATGGACTACCGCAAGGGCTGCGCAAGCTTCCTCAATAATAGTTGCCGCTTTATCAATGCCGATTTCTTGATTGCTATCTAATATCTCGGCAAGGCTGCTGCCCTTAACATACTCTCGCACGTAATAAAAACCCTGCCAGCCATAATCTCCATCCAGCAATTTTGCAATGCCATGGTGATTAATTAGGGAAAGCTCGCGCACCTTTTGTTTCATGCGCTTAATCAGCCCCGAGTTTAGCGTACCCCTCTTATAAATTTTGATAATAACTGGTTTATCCGTGCCGATAAAAGATCCCTGATAAGTAACGCTAAAGGGGTTTTCGGAAATTTTGTCGCCAATCTTATAGCGGCTTTTTAAGAAACGCTCCATTGTGCAATTATAGCATAGGGGGAATTGATTGCGCGACTGGTTAGGGGCGAGTAGCAACTTTGGGTTTTATGACTTTTGTGGGGATATAGACAATTGTTTCATCTGGGGTCTCATAGCCAGTTTCAAAATCTAACAATCTAGTAATCAGTTGTCTGCCAATTCCGGTTTTAGCCAGCATAGAAACAAACTGCGCCCGGCTAAGGCTGTCTTCGCCATTTAAGGAATCAGATTGTATAAAATCAAGCATCCCAGCTTCTCCAGCGGCTGCAATATTTTGGGATGCCCAATGAGACGGAGAGATATCATTATAAATATTGCCCAAAAGGTCTTCGGGATAAGCGATATTATTATCAAAACGCGTAACCACAACCGTACCCTCAATGCGACTGATTTGGTTTTCGGGTTTAAAGGATCCATCGGGATATCCTTGGACCAAATAATAGTCTTTAGCCACCTTCAAATACTTGTTAGCCCAATAACCACCCGGGCAATCGTTAAAAACATGGCCATAAACTAAGGGGATGGTAAGATTGGTGGTCCTAACCAAAAGAGTGGTTAATTCTGCCCTAGATAATATGTTGTGAGGCTTAAACTCTCCATCCGGATAGCCTTCAATCAGGCCCAGGGTTCCAAAACACTCAATCTCTTCTTTGGCAATGGCTTCGTTTTCAACGTCCACAAAGAAGTTCTTTCTTAAAATTCGCAAGTTTTTTGTGACAACTACTCCATCTGTTCTTTCTGCTATTATTTTAATTAAATTTTTACCAGGATTAAGACCTACTTCTTTAACAAAAGCCCCCTCATTGTCAAAAACAATTTTTTCTCCATTAAGGGTTAGGCTTTCCAATTTATTTCTTTTTACACCCTCTACTCTCCCTTTAACTGATAGCTCTCTAGCTCTGGTTATTGTTTTATCTATCGGATCATCGACATAAATATAGAGGGGCTCCTTTGATCGCCCAACATAGGAAAATGAAAAATAATGGGTAATATCCTCAGCAAAACTAGTATAGGGGTGATAGGCATAATCAAATTCAAAGCCGCGGTAACGCAAACCAATGCCTCCGCACAGATTTGTCGAAACACCCTCTAGGGCACTGGCACTCTGATCTAATCCCACCCTCAAAGCCAGAATCTCGCTTGGCCAAAATTCAGCACCTAAATGCAATTCAGTTGGATTATTTGAAGAAGGATAGATGTCGGAATCTAAGCCTAGGGCCAAACTATAGTTTGATGATTTAAGCGCCCGTCCTTTTTCTCCTAAGATCTGAATCTTAGTACCTAATTTTGAAATAGTAGGGATGCCCTCCTCATATCCACTAGCAAAGACCATCTTGGCTCCCATACTTGCAGGTAAAATATTTTGTTGTGTGTATCCTAGATTTAACCAAGGCCGCACAGCATAGAGAAGAGCTAAATCAAGATCAAACCCACTACCGCTGCCTTCTTGCATCTCTGCTGAGCCTGAAAGTACCTTTGAGAAATATTTTATGTTAGAGCCTAAAAATAGGTTTTCGGGTAATTTTGAAAATAATTGGTGGGGTTGCATTCCATAAGAGAGAAAGTATACTGCACTATTATAATCACCACTGCCAGATAAATTGCCATCATCATCTCTTAGCTCTATACCGGTTGTTCCCAGGCTTACATATCCAACTCCTAAAGATTGTCCTTCTTTAATAGAATGGGATCCTCCTACAACCAGATAATTAATTTCTTTCATCAAGCTGGCCTGCATACTGGTAAGTTTTAATCCATATTGTTGGCCCAATCCCGCCGGATTAACAAACATGGCTTCTGCGTTTTCGGCAAATCCCACATAGGCTTTTCCCATCCCCAAGGCCCGGGCCCCCACTGCTCCATACATAGGATCAACCACAGCAAAAGTAGCTGTAGCAAAAACAAATATTAAAAGAGATAAAATTGTAATTAATTTTAAATTAAAATAAAGGTCCCTCATCTCTTCGCTCCTTATTTATTAACCACTACAAATTTACCGCGACCAATCAGGGTGCTATCTTTTGACAAATTAACAATTTGATACAAATACAAACCGTTGTCCAATCTTTCGCTAAAGGTTACAACATTATTTCCGAGCTCTCCCAAAACCGTCTGAGTCCTTATAAGAGCTGCCCTTTCATTATATATGTCTACACGGATTGAATTGGCTGCTTCAAGCGAAAAGGCAACTTTTAATACCTGAGACAGCGAATTTAGGGGAACGGGATAACAATATGAATTTTCAATTACTCCCTCAACCGAAAAAACCACGGACCCTTCAGAATAATTGCCGGCCCGATCAGAAACTCCACTGCTTACGGTATTTTCTCCTACATCAAAAGAATAGGTGCTAGTTGCAGAATAATCCAAAGTAGAATACACTTCTGTACCAACATCCAGGACTCCAACGCCAAAAGCTCCTGCCATAAAAGTGTCAGCGCCGCCCCCATCTCCCCTCCCTTGATCCTCCCTGCTACTTTCCTCGTCGCCTACCTCGTCTAAGCTATCTCCTTTTTTGCCCTCCTCTTCTGCTGCGCCTTCTTCTACCCCGCCATTTTCTTCCTCTGGTAAATTATTATTGCCAGGTGGCAGAGCTGGCAGGGATGGATTGCCTTCTTGATTTCCCTCATCTATGACTTGGGAGGTATCCAGGGCACTAACAACTAAACTAGCTCCGCCAATTGAAAGGTGGACATCATTGGTCCCAATTCCTGAAAAGCTATCAGTTGCACTACATCTAACTTCAATATCCCTAATCACTGCACCGATTGAAACTGTCTCCCCTAAAATTTGCTGCTCTACTCCATTGACCACTACTGTATTATAGGTAATGGCGGGTGGAGTAGTGTCCAAGTAAATCGTATCCAGCACAATTTCTAAGCTTTCATTTCCCGCTAGGTCCTGGGATTTCACCTTAATATCATATGTCCCATCTTCTGATACGATATAGCTTTCTACCCAACTTAAGGGAGCAGGAGGATCTGGGAAAAATTCATGCAAATTACCATTTACCTCTACTCTAATCCATTCAATCCCTGAAGACTCATCATCAACCTCAATGGATAAAGTAGGAGCAGTTATATAATAGCCATTCTCTCCATCCGGGGCCGGTAAAGAAATATTCACGCGAGGTGTCGTCACATCAGACAAATCCTGCACCGTTACAATAATCGTATCTGCTGCTGAAATTGCCCCAATATCATCCCCTACTATAAGCATAATCTCATAATTGGTTTCCAAGTCAACTTGAGGAGCAACAAAGCTTGGCGTTGCCGTATCCGCATCTTTTAAGGTAATACGAGCGGATAAAACTGTCCAAGAATAACTCACAACACTTCCATCTGGATCATAAGATTCATTGCCATCAAGGACTACTGTTTCGCCCTCGCCAGCTACTTGATTTTCCCCCGCGTCCGCAATCGGCGGTTGGTTTTCATTCACTGTAATTACTACGTCATCCGTGGCAGAAGCCCCATCATCATCTGTTACGGTTAAGGTCACGGCATGAGTCCCAATTGCAAAAGGCACGGTCGGCGTAACTCCAGCTCCAACGGTAGTTATCCCTTCTTGCCACAAATAGGAAACAATGTTGCCATCGGGATCAGTTGACTGTGACCCATCTAATGTTATATCTGCAGTTTGCCCTGGATTTGCTAATGTTTTATCTGGGGTAGCAGTTGCAACTGCCCTGGGTGGTTGGATAGCCCGCACCTCCACATCATACTCCTTTGTATCAGAAGCTCCCTGATAATCGGTAACTGTTACAGCAATTTTATGCGATCCCACCATTTCGGAAGGGATAGTCCAACCAAATCCTATGGTGCCTGGGTTACCTGAAGTACAAGTCACCGTCCCTATCCCTTTTCCATCTCCCTGCACTGCATCTTCTCCATCCAACTGCACGGCTGCGGTATGAGAGTCTCCCTCTCTGCCCCAATCTACATCACTAAATTCGATCTCTGCATCATATTCCTTTATGCTCCCTGCTACTAAATTATCAAAACCACCAAGGGTTGTGGTTGTTATAACCGGAGGATCATTAACTGGACTCACATCTACGGATAAAGTCTGTAGGGTTACGCCCCCATTCCCGTCATCGGCTATTAACTCAATGTAAATAGTGTTTCCTCCCACAGTATTAAAGTCATCGGCAACGTCTAAGGTTAGCTCGCTTCCGGATATGCTCCAGGCTACAGTAGCTTGATCCCCTCCACTGGCAGGGCTATAACTTATAGAATCACCATCAGGATCATTGCAATAGCCGTTA
>JABMSE010000077.1 GCA_013204645.1 Candidatus Saganbacteria bacterium
CTTGATCCCTGGACGGGATCAAAAGCCCCTTCCGCCTCCCTAGATTGAGACCGTCTTCACAAAAAATATGCTGCGATTTATGATACCCGAACAGCTACCCTTTTAAACCAAAACATATCTTTTTCCCGGCAGTTGTTTGACAACCCCTTTTATTTCCAACATCGTAAGCAAATTTAGCACCTGAGGAACTGATAATTTAGTCTCAGCCAAAATATTGTCCATAGGCTGTGCTTCTAGTGATAAAACCGAGATAATCTTTTGTTCATCCGAAGTTAAATTAGAATAATCCGCTCTCGGCGGACCTTCTTTTTTACTTTTTACTCCCTCGATATTCTCGGGACAAGTTTTTGAATTTTGAATTAAATTAGGGACCTCCATACGCAATTCCTCCAAAACATCTTCTACCGACTCAACTAATTTTGCTCCCTGTTTAATCAACCAATGAGGGCCTTTGGTTGCTTCTTCCTCGATATTGCCTGGCACAGCGAACACTTCCCTGCCCTGATCCAGGGCTAACTTAGCCGTAATCATTGAACCACTCTTATAGTGTCCTTCCACCACAATCACTCCCAAAGATAAACCGGAAATAATTCTATTGCGTCTGGGAAAGGTCCAGTGAGCTGGTGGAGTGCCCAGAGGAAATTCAGAAACAACTGCCCCGGTCGAAATAATTGAATGCATAAGATCTTCATTGCTAGGCGGATAAACAATATCTAGTCCGCAGCCCAAGACAGCAATCGTTCTTCCGTTAGCCGAAAGGGCTCCTTCGTGTGCAGCGGTGTCGATCCCCAAAGCCATTCCTGAAACAATGGTAATGCCCAAAGAAGCTAATTCAAAGCCCAGTTTTTTAGCAATGGTCATTCCATAATGGGAAGCCTTACGGGTTCCAACGATGGCAATGGCCTTCTCATCCTGAGGTAGATAACTTCCTCGCACATATAACTCAGGAGGCGGATCGTAGATATTTATGAGGTTTTTGGGATAACTTTTTTCGTTTAATTTTATAAGGGTGTACTGCAAACTGTCCATCAATGAAATTATAACATATCTTTGAAGCAGCCTCAGGTGTCTACTGGATAAGTGCAAGAATTTGATATTTTTTCTCGCTCGTCCGACTCGCTGCGAAAAAAAATAAATTCTTGCACTTTCTAAGGGTTGCTTCGGTGGCTTAGGTGCCTGGCACGATTCCTTAGGTGCCTGGCACAGATTTAAAGACCGCGAAGTTTTAACCTGTATGTTTCTAGTTTTGCTTCCTCGCGAAAGAGACCAAGAGCCTCTTTCATTCGGTCACCACATAATGAGGAAAAATAAATAACCTTGATTTATAAAAGAGACTATGGCACAATGATTGCGAAGTTTAAAACTGGAGGTTGATTGATATGGAAAAGCCTTTGATTATGGTTGTTGATGATGATGCAAAAGTAGCAGATAGAACTGCTAGGATAATTCAGCAGACTGAGAAATATAATATCATTACCGCTTATTCAGCCAAGGAGGGATTGGAAGAACTAAGTAAAAATAAGATCATGTTTGGATTAAAGGGCAATCGCATTCGGTTAATTGTTCTCGATATTAAAATGCCGGAAATGGACGGCCTCCAATTTTTAGAAGAGATCCGCAAAAATTATGGGGGGAATATCGGAGTTATTATGCTAACTGCTTATGAAGATGCCGAAAAATGGGAAAGGGCCACTTCGGGGTTTATAATCAGTTACATTAAAAAACCTTTTGACCCTGAAAAATTGCTCTTAACTATTGATAAGTTCTTTGAGGGAAAAGAAGGGGAAATGACCCTTGATACCTTTGACAAACACATAAAAAAACGAGAAGAATTTGAGAGGGAAGCAAAAGAAAGAAAAAATACCTAAAGAGAGACCTTGAAAGTCGTTCCTTTTCCCACCTTACTTATTACATTGATTGTTCCGTCATGTTCCCGAATTATACGAAAAACAATGGCCAACCCCAATCCCCTCCCCTTAGTTACATGGGTACTAAAAAACGCATCGAAAATTTTGTTAATATTTTCCTCGGGAATTCCCACTCCAGTATCAGAAACTTCCGCATAGACCACAGGCTTATCTTCCTCAACACCAGAATAAGTAGAAATTTTAAGATCTCCTCCTTTTGGCATGGCCTCAACAGCATTTTTAATGAGATTAATAAAAACTATCTGTAAATCATCTTTGTCAGCCATAATAAGCGGCAAAGGATTCAATTCTTTTATCAGCCGGACCCTGCTGGGAGGGAATTGTTTCAGCGTTTCATTAACAATATCATTTAGATCTAATTCAATCACATGGCGTTCTTTAAGTTCACTTAACCGCAAAGTACTTTCAACGATATCGTCAACTCTTTTAATTTCTTCTATCATGCATTTTTTGAAGGCGTTCACATCTTTTATTTCCCCTGGCTTATCTGGCAAAAGATACAGTTCACTACGCATAACAGTTAAAGGAATTTTGATCTCATGGTTATATTCTCTAATTGAATTTGCCATCGACGCAATTTTTTCTGAGCGAGCTAATAATCTTTCGGCATCGTAAAGCTTTTTCTGGTTGGCCTCAAAGTCCTTTTTTATTCTTTCATAGGGCTGGATGCGGTCAAGAATTGCCAGGATCTGCACCTGTAAAGTATCAAACAAGCGCAAATCTTTATCATCATAGGGGTCTTCTGAAACTTTTTCCCCCAGCCGCAGCACACCTTCCAACCCTTCAGACGAGATAAACGGAATTTCTACCCCCTTGCCTACTCGTCTTACTTCTTTTATATCCGGACACTCCGATCCAGTAAGGACATCAACTTTTTTAATTTTAATGGCGCTTTTTAGTTCGTCGGCTGTGATCCTAAAAGCTTCCTGGCGTTCCATGACGGGCACCAACTTACGCGCAATTGTATTGATCAGCCTATCCGAATCGTACCAGCCAGTAATCCATTTCTCTTCCAAGGGGGTCTGAATAAATTCTCTTAAGCGATGGGCAGCGTAGGCCCAAAAAAGACCGAGCAGTACATTACCTAATACTCTAGCGGCTGGGGGTAGGTCCATCAGGTTAAACCCGACAAATGAACCCACCAACAAAAACACAACAACCCCATACGCCATCGCCCGTGTAATCACCACCCGGATATCCATGAGTTCGTGCTTGGTGATGGCGTAGGCTAAAATTGAAACAAAGGCAACAATTGTATAGTTGCCAAAAGGCCAAAAAGGAAATATTTTTATGCCATAGTTTAGTAAATAGTTAGCTGTCCCCCCCGAATATCCAATTGATGTTGCAACCAAAAAATAAGCGATCTGATTCCGTTCTGCTCCTTTTGACTGAAGAAATGCAACAAACAAAACCCAAAAAGCATACAGGTGGAAACCAAAAAATACCGCCAAATGTAAAGGATAAAATAACTCGGGCTTTGCCGCAAAAAAATTAAATCCTTCTAAATATCTAGCATTTACCAACCATGGGCTAAGGTCTAATAGCAGCGTAGCTATAACTATAATATAAGCTATTTTTAAAAATGTTGCTCTCTTTTTCAATGTTCCGGAAAGAACCAACGTTAAGTGTAGAAAAGAAATAGTGATAAGCATCGAGCATGCATGAAGCAACCTCACGAATATCAAAGCAGAAGATTGATCTTTGGCCATAACATTGAAAAAAAGAAAGCAACTCCAAGCAGCTACACTTAATGAAAAGAAGCAGAATATCTGATTGCGGAGTAATTTAGGCTGCTGAAATAAAACAAAGAACCCCAGGACAAAAGTACAGATGCTTGTGAAGAAAGTGGCAATTGCATATTGAATCATTTTTGGGCCTCTGCCAAACTAAACCTGAGAACTTCCCATCCCTTGCGTTTACAAACCTTTGCTAATTGCATATCAGGATTGACTCCCACAGGATTTCCTACAAGTTCTAACATGGGCAAATCCGAGATATGATCAGAATAAGCATAACTAGCCCCTAAGTTAATCCCTTCTTTTACAGCAAATTCCTTGATCGCATTCGCTTTCGCCTCTCCGTATATATCAGGCTTTACTACTCTGCCAGTATAGATTCCATTTTTTACCTCAAGTTTAGTACAGATAACAGCATTAGCTCCAAGATAATTTTTGAGTCTATCTATAATAACATCTAAAGAAGAAGAAACAAGAACTATTTTTTCCCCATTTCTTATATGTTCATCAATTAAAGCTTTGATCTCGGTGAACACCCTTGTTTTTATATGAGCATCAAAACATTCCCGCACCAGTCCTTCTAATTTTTCTTCATCCCATCCCCTTAAAGTTTTGATCGCTTTATCTCTTATAAAAATAATATCCGTTGTTATCCCAAATTTATAGAAAAGATACCAAGCTACTATCTGACAATAAACAGTTAGAGGGAACTCATTCCTTTTAAGAAGATATTTGACCAAAATAACTTGGGTATAACCATCAATTATAGTTTTGTCTACGTCAAAAAAAACAGCAGTGTTCATAAATATTCTCCACCAAGTGCTACGCTCAATTATACCAGAAAAACTTAGGGGATAAAGGGCAGATTAGTGGGGATGAATATATTTTTTGCCAATCAGACGGCCGATATCTGTCATTACTTTTCCTGTAATATGTCCATAACTTACCGGATCGTGACGGGTTTGATTTATATATATTGGATTTCCTATTTTTATTTTACATTTGCTGAAACCTGTTGGAATAAGCTTATGACGAGACCAAACTTCGTACAGCCCTTCTATCCCTACCGGAATAATAGGCGCCCCAGTTAACACAGCAATCTTTGCAACGCCATCTTTGGCTTGAAGAAGTTCTCCATTATAAGATCTGGTTCCTTCAGGAAATATACCAATAATACCTTTCTGCCTTAATTTTCTATATATTTTCCGCATTGAACTTATGCTTAGCCCAGCATCAGTTACTTTGATACAGTTCGCAGCCTTGATCAGTTTTCTAAAAATGAAACTCTTATAAAGCCTTTCCTTTGCCAAAAAGACTATTTCCTTATCATAACGGTTTTTAAAAATAGAATATAATACTAACCAATCAAGATAACTGGCATGATTACATGCGAGGATAAAACCACTATCAACTTTGTAAATGTTTTCTAAGCCCTCAACTTCTCCCTGGCAATAATTCTCAAAAACATTAACGGATAGATTTTGGACAAGTTTAAAATAAAAACGCTCAAACGAGGTGAGTTCATTTTCGTCGGTTGATACTATTACCGCAGATGAGTCTTTATAATGGTCCATCATAAGTGGCTCCTCCCTTTATTCTACCTCTTTATCCCCATAAAAATCAACAAATTTCACTAATTTTAAAGGTTTTTGAAAGATGCAATGAGGGGGCGGTTGGTTGCTTTGGTATAGGCTAAAAATGGGGACGGCTTACCATTTATTTACGCACTGATTACGCAATAATAGGAAGCGTTAAGTGGTAAGCCGTCCCCATTTCCTCGAGTTCTGGTAACAACCCCATCAATTTTATTAAGAGCCAATTTAACCATTTTTTTTACCAAAGGGTGCGCTTGTTGATCAACTTCTTTTAGTATTGCCCGGCATTCTTTACTGCCTATCTGCCCTAAGCTCCTGGCGGCTTCCCATCTCAGTGCAGGGACCCTGCTCTTAAGCAGAAAGTCTTGTAATAATGAGATTGATTCTTCGTGTGGAAATGCTTCAAGCGCCCGAACTATTTTCCAGGTGATCACCGGGTGAGTTTTATATTTATCCAATGCTTCTACTAAAGCAGGAAAAGAGCTTTGATCTTTAAAATTGAATGATATGTAGCCTATCGCATCAATAGCTTCCAATACCTGGGTTTCATTCCCAGATTTTAATATATTTTGTAGTGGCTTCAAAGCCGGTAGACCAATTTTAATTATCGTTCTAGCCACGATATCACGAGGCAAGGGATAGTTCCATTTCCTAAAAATATTTGTTGGTAGTTCCCTATGCTGGTTACCACCTATTTTCCCTAGTAATTTAATTAATTCAGTCAAAGCCGATTCGCCAATGTTACCCAAAGCTTCTGAAATAGCGATCCTCGCATACAACGCTTTTTCTTTTGCCAACTGCTGACACAAGGAAGGAACCGCTTGAATAGATTGTTTCTTTCCAAGTAGTTTTGCAGCTGAGGTTCTTTTCTGGGGACTTCTGTCGCCCAAGAGTTTTATTAATGCGGTATCTGGAAGAGCAACTAAAACATTATTCTCTCTTAGGGTCGTTTGCCCACGTTTTTTTCTGGCTGTTTCTTTTTTCATTGGGAACCTCAACTGCTTTTTTTGCTTTTAAGCCACTCGTCTGTTCCAATCTTTTTCCTCTTTGAAAGCTCTTTCTGTCGTTTCAGTAGCGATTCTTCCGCTTCTTCAGGACTTAGCGACGGATCAGCTTGATTTTTAAAGGTCTTACACGGTAATTTACTGCATTGGCCGCAGTGTTCAAAATGTTTTTGGTTAATACAGCAATCATACAATGCACAAACCTCTACCCCAACGTGTGATACCCAAAATGGTTTGCCTTTTATCCTGCCACATCCTGTGCATTGTTTCTCAAAGTACGCGCAGTCACCACAATATAACCCACAAACAGGTGCTAAATTTTTATCCGACATAGCTGTTTCCCTCCTTTTTAAATTCGATTATTTTCTGCGAAGATTTTTGCATTCCCACCAAGGGATATCTAAAACCGCCCCTTGAAATTGATATAACACACACTTGTCCAATCTCCCTCCATTTCTTCTTTTTAATTTCTCATACAGTTCATCGGGATCCATACCGTTCTTAACGAGAGATTTGATTACCCCCAGGTGGACTACGTCCTTCGACCCTTCGACTCTCTCAATTTGCCTCGACAGAGCTCGGCACAAGCCCCTCGAGACAAGTTCTCTCAGGGCAAGCAAGCTCAAGATAAACCGCGGGTGCCGACGGAGAGGATGAGGGCTAGGTTTTTATTTTTTCTGGTTCTCCTCATATATTTCCTTCAAAAAATGCACCCCTCGCCTACCATAAGTATTACAAATATTATCTGCATCTTTTTTTACATCAGTATCCTTTTCGCCTAACTTATAAAGTCTTTTTACAATGAGCTGAACATCTTCCCGCCTAAAGCTAGGCGTTGTTCCTTCAAGAACTTTTAGAAAAACACGGCCAATTCTTTTCAAACTTTCATCATCCTCATATCTAGTTAAATACTCAATAAAAAACGTTGCAATGTGACGTTTATCAATATGAGGCGCTGAAAGCATAAGCCATTTTTCGGTATTTTTATCTATCCTATCTAAGAAAATGGTTAATTCTGCCATACTCCCTAAAAAGGCTGTATAATCAGGGCCAAGTTTTGCTTTAATCATTATTTGTTCTTTAATTGTCCATGCCCAAAAAGCTAATATTTTTTCTTTAAACTC
>JABMSE010000078.1 GCA_013204645.1 Candidatus Saganbacteria bacterium
GTCTTTTTCTAAATCCAGGATGCGTTGTTTGTAAGCCCAAAGGATTTTCTCAATATGCTCATATTCCATATCTGGAATAATCAGCTCATGTTCCGGGCTTTCAATAATAACCTCATGCGCCCCAATTCCGCTCATCATATCAAAAACACCCATCCCGGTGCGATTAACATCTCCTTGTGAAGTTAAAGCCGGGAACTTATTATTAGTGACGCGCACATCCCATCCGGGAGTATTAGGAGCAGTTCCTGTTTTTCTCCAGGCAATTATTTCCGGAGGGGTCAACTTTTCATTTCCCTCACAAAAAGGACAGCTGGCTCCACCAGCGCCGGCTTCCCCAGATACTGATGGAAGTGAAAAATCAGAAGGCCTTTTGCCACGTTCAGTTGAAATTACTACCCAACGCTCCGAAATTGGATCCTTCCTAAGTTCTGGCATAACTTTTTTTTATCCTCCTTAGATTACTCTTCGATGCGAACTAAAACCTTGACCTTCCAGGTTTCATTAGGCCCAAGCTTAAACTTCCAATTAAAAAGCAAACACGAGCTCTGATAAATATTGTCAAACCCCTTTTCCGATCTTGAGGTTGTCACCACCCCAAAACGCCAAAGTGTTGCAGGCTTGCCAAGTTCTAATGATACATCAAAGCCGCTGTATTCGTCAACGAGCTTTAAAAGAGAAACATTTTCTGTCTCCCCGCTGCTACCCAAACTTTTGTCTTTTAGTTTTTTCTTGCCTATAACATAATAGCGGTCCGGGGCATTACCTGCCAACATACTAAAATTAAATTCAACGCCAAACCAGAATTCATCGGGCTCGCGACCTAGATTGGTTACCTCATATTCTACGCTAAAAATAGATTGTTTTGGGTACAAAGAGATACTTTTAGAAACTTTTACCGGCGCCCCAGAAACATTTCCTTCTCGCTCAAGCCGCAGTCCCACCTCCCCCGGCTTTCTCTTGGGCATAAACGAATAACGACCACCGATAAAATCTGCTGCCTCACAATTTTCAGCCGAAACAAATTGAGAAAACGAAGTGTCAGGCAGCAAGAAATGATCCAGCAAGGAAAATCTGGAATAAACCTGTTCCATGGTGTTTAACAGGTTAAACGCCTTTGGCTTGTAATCCAGCTCAAAAAGTGCACCGCCCTGTCTGGGGGAAAAATAAAGATTAAGTAAATCATTGGAAAGGATAACCTCATCTTCTCCATCCTTATCAAAATCGCCTAAAGTAAGTTCAACAAAGGGTTTTCCTCCCCGGCTTAAACTGGAAAGCAAATTTTCTGCCTGAATCAAGTTGGAATATATTGCATGCCTCAAATGGTTTAAAAATAATCCGCCAAACATCCCGTGCCAGAAAGCACAATTACATTGACCGGCAAAAAGATGCTTTCTGGCCAAATCAAGCTCTGTTTTTTTATCTTTACCAATCAAGCTTTTTCCACTAAAAAGGCTATTAAGTTTATGGCTTAAGAGAAGCATCCTTTTGTGCATTCTATTGGCGGCAGGATATTTAACAAAAAAATTCCTAAAATACCCGTTGAATTCAGGTTCAGGACTCAAAGAAGACCATTTTTGCATTTCATTATATGACCCGGATGCTAGATATATCCGACCACAAGGAAGATATTCCTCCAAATAATTTGAAAATGAGGTGAACTCAATCCAATCGGAATTAGCGGAAAGTAAAGAAAGTAATTTTTCAAGATAGCCTTCTTCATAGATCCATTTATGCGTCTCGGGCCGCATACCAAACTTTTCTCCATCATCGACAAAACAGACAGCCGCATTACCATCTGGATTCGGGATGCTTTTTAAGTATTCTAGAATTTCGCCAGGCGAACGAAAAGGGATTAATTCGCGCAACCGACGACTAATAGGAAAAACCTTTATTGTCTCTCCTTTTTCTTCGGTAATATAATAGCCAAAAAGCTTGTCTGGATTCATACCGGTTCTAATAAAATGGTCGTCATCGAGCAGCACATATTCAATGCCCGCCTGGGAAAGTATTTTAGGCAACGATGGCTCCCATACCCGCTCGGTAAGCCATAAGCCCTGCGGCGCCCGTAAAAATTTCTGTCTAATAAACTGGTTTTGCAGCTCAATCTGGCCCAGCTTGTCAGCATCCGGAATAATAGATAGGATCGGTTCATAATAGCCGCCAGAAAGAAGTTCGAGCTGTCCTCTTTTAATCAATTTATTAAGCAGATCAAGAAATTCCGGGTGATTTTTCCCCAACCAATCAAAAAGCACCCCACTTAAATGGGCAGCAAATTTGATTTTAGGGTGTCGGGCTAAAGTTTCAAAAAACGGAAGGTAAGCGCGGCTATAAGCATCTTCAAATACATGGTCAAAATTCCCAACCGGCTGGTGGCAATGGACGCCAAAGAGAAATTTTAGTTTTTTCATACGGGGCTTTATTATAACACATTTGATTTGACTTCCGCCTAAGATTTGTGGGAGAATCAGCACGAAGAACAATCAAAAGAGGAGTTGATTTAAGATGACAGATAAACCCTTAGTTATGGTGGTAGATGATGATGTTGCCGTGGCAACGTCAATTACAAATGTTATCAATGACACCCAAAAATATGAGGTTATCACGGCCCACTCGGCAAAAGAGGCCTTAGGGCACCTTGCGAAAAACAAAATCATGTTGGGATTCCAGGGAAATAAAATCAAACTAATTATACTAGACATAAAAATGCCGGAAATGGACGGCCTCCAGCTTTTGGAGAAAATACGCAAAGATTATAGTAAAGATATCGGGATCGCCATGCTGACCGCCTATGAAGACACAGACAAATGGGAACGCGCCACAAGTGGTTTCGTTGTAAATTACATCCGCAAACCGCTTGATCGAAAAGAGCTGATCGAAACTTTGGATAAATTTTTTAGCGGAAAAGAAGGCGAAATGACGCTGGATGTTTTTGATCGGCATATCCAAAAAAGAGAAGAATTTAAAGAGCAGAAGGAAAACTAAGCAAAAAAGTAGTCCCCTTCCCAACTGTGCTGCTTTCTAATTGAATGGTCCCTCCATGATACTGCATAATTTGGAAAGCAATTGACAATCCCAAACCTGCCCCTTCGTGACGGGTGGAGAAAAAAGGATCAAATATCTTTCCTTGAATTTCTTTAGGGATTCCCGCTCCATCATCTGAAATTTGTACCGCGACCTGGCCGTCTTCAAGATAAGTCCTAAGCTTAATTAATCCTCCATCAGGCATGGCCCGGACTGCATTGTGGATAAGATTGTCAAAAACCTGGCGAAGCTCGTCAGCATTCCCTTGGATTAAGGGAACTGCCTTTAGATCCTTTTCCAGCTTGACGTTAGAACTAAGAACCATAGATTGAAGCGCTGCCTCAATTGCATCATTTAGATTGATGCTGCTTTTATCACTTTTCTCTCCCTTGGCTAAGCCCAGCGACCGGTTAACAATACTATCGATCCGCTTAACCTGCGCCGCTACCAAATCACGATGTTCTTCTAAATATTTTAAATCTCTTGTTTTATCTGCCAGGCGGTCACTTTCGCTGCGAATAACCGAAAGAGGATTCCTGATTTCGTGGGTTACTCCAGCAGTAAGCGTGCCCAGGGAAAGCAGCCTGCGAGAGCGCTCTAATTCGATTTCTGCATCATAAAGTTTCTTTTGGTTCGCTTCGAATTCTTTCCTTATTTTTTGATAGGGACGAATACGGTCAAGGATTGACAGGATCTGCACCTGTAGCGTCTGAAATAATCTTAAATCTTTATCATCATAAGGGTCTTCTGAAACTTTTTCTCCCAGCCGCAGCACACCCTCCAGACCTTCAGAGGAGATAAGCGGAATTTCTACCCCCTTGCCTACTCGTCTTACTTCTTTTATATCGGGACACTCCGATCCAGTAAGGATATCAACTTTTTTAATTTTAATTGCGCTTTTTAGTTCGTCGGCTGTGA
>JABMSE010000079.1 GCA_013204645.1 Candidatus Saganbacteria bacterium
ATCCTAGAAAGTGCAAGAATTTATTTTTTTTGTAGCGAGTCCCGATTCCTATCGGGAGGAGCCCTTCGACAAGCTCAGGACAAGCGAGAAAAATATCAAATTCTTGCACTTATCCAGTAGACAGCCGAGCCCCTAGAGTTAAGTGCGGGAATTTTCCCAAATTCCCCTTGACAAGATCCCCGAAATTGGTGTAGAATGATCCTTTGTTTGCCCATTAGGAAAAGAAGGGCACCTCTTTAATTTAAAAGGGGAAAATTTCTTTCTCTTTTTGCCAAAATTTCAAGGTTTTTTGGTGGAGGGAGAATTATGTGCTTTGGGGAGGTTTTTGATGCAAGAAGTAATTACGTTGGCGTGTACAGAATGTAAAAGAAAAAATTACACGACGACAAAAAACAAAAAGAATACAAAAGAGCGTTTGGAATTATCAAAGTTTTGTAATTGGTGTCGAAAGCATACAAAGCATAAGGAAGAGAAATCTTAGAATGCTAGAATGTGGGAGTGTCGGTTAATGGCTAAACCACTGGTCTCCAAAACCAGGACTGGGGGTTCGAATCCTCCCACTCCCGTTTTAGAGTTGAGTGTGAGGGCTTAAGCAGAAAAATATGGTGGTTAAGAGAACGTTTGAAAATTTGATTACGTTTTTAAAGGAGACCCGGGCAGAACTAAAAAAAGTTGTCTGGCCTGATAAAAGATATGTCGCAGTTGCCACAGTGATTATTCTTTTTCTGGTAACCTTAACCGGACTTTATGTAATGGGGATTGATTTTGTCTTTGGGAAAATGTTTAAGCTTTTTTGAAGTATTGATTTTTTAGTTATGGAAGAAAACAATAAAGATATGAATGTAGAGTCCAAAAAAGAAGCCGACGTGTCCTCCGAAGCTCCGACAGAGATCGGAGCGAAGGAGGAAGAGCAAAGGCCCGTTGATCCAGAAGTAGCTGTGCCACCCAGAGAGGAAAAGCCGGTTGAAAATGTTTTGGAAGAGCCGAAGCCGGAAGAAAAAGTTGATGAAGAGCAAAAACCAGTTGAACCAGAGATAAAAGAAGAAAAGCAAGGACAAGGACAAGGGGAAGTAGAGGCACCCCCTGCCTCCGAAGCGAAAAAAGACGAGGAGACAAAGGAAGAGGAAGGGGTAGTAGAGGAAGCGACGGCGGAGGAAAAAGCAGGGGAAAAAACAGAGGAATTGGAGCAGACGCCGGAGCCTGCAGAGGAAGTGGCTGATAAGCCAAAGGTTCTGGGGGATAGAAAGTGGTATGTGATCCAGGCCCTTACTGGACAGGAAGATCGTGTTAGGAAATCCATTGATTTAACCATAAAAATCAATGGCTTGCAAGACAAGGTTTTTCAGGTTTTGGTGCCAACCGAAGAAATAGTTGAGATTAAGGGTGGTAAGCGCCTGGAAAAGGTAAAGAAAATGTTTCCGGGGTATGTTTTTCTAGAAATGATCCTGGATGAGGAATCCTGGTATTTTATACGCGAGACTCCGGGAGTAGCACGTTTTATCGGGACCAAGGTTAAGCCAACCCCGGTCTCGGGCAAGGAGATGCAAAGAGTTCTAAAGCAGCTGGGCAAGGAAGAAAAGTTACTTGAGATCACCTTTGAAAAGGGCGAGGGGGTCAGGATTATTTCTGGTCCATTCCGTGGCTATACTGGAACGGTGGATGAAGTTAACCCAGAAAAGGGTAAGCTTAAAATCCTGGTCAATATTTTTGGTCGCGATACTCCGGTTGAAGTTAATTTTGAGTATGCGCAGAAGATAATTTAATTATGGCAAAGAAGAAGAAAAGAAAAAAAGAAGTAATAACTAAGATAAAATTGCAGATCCAAGCCGGTAAGGCTAATCCAGCGCCGCCCATTGGTCCAGCCCTGGGTCAGCATGGGCTCAATATTATGGATTTTTGCAAGCAATACAATTCAGCTACCAAGGATAAAGGCGATGTGATTATCCCGGCTGAGATTTCCATTTACAAGGATCGTTCTTTTAGCTTTATATTGAAGACGCCGCCTGCGGCGGACTTATTACGCAAGGCAGCTGGTGTGGCTAAAGGGTCAGGTGTGCCAAATAAAGAAAAAGTTGGAAAAGTGACCCGTGAAAAAGTAAGGGAAATAGCAACGATTAAAATGCCAGACTTGAATGCAAATGATGTCTCAGCTGCTATGAAAATAATTGAAGGGACAGCTCGCAATATGGGGCTAATACTTGAGGGATAAATAAATGCCAAGTGACAAAAAATACAAAGAAAAAGAAAAATTGGTTGATAAAACAAAGTTTTATTCTTTGTCTGATGCGCTGGCGCTGCTTAAACAAACGGCCACGGCTAAATTTGATGAATCAGTTGACCTGGCCATGAAGCTAGGTGCAGAGCCCAAAAAGCATTCAGTTCGTGGTACGGTTGTGCTGCCAGGTGGTTCCGGGAAAGCCAAAAAAATAGCAGCCATTACAAAGAGTGATCGGGTGGCTGAAGCGGCTGAGGCCGGGGCCGATATTTTTGGGGCCGAAGATCTGGTTGATAAAATAAAAAATGGCTTTATGGATTTTGAGGTTTTGATTGTAACCCCGGATATGATGGGGGCCGTGGGCAAACTGGGGAGAGTTTTAGGCCCTAAAGGATTGATGCCTAATCCTAAGTCAGGCACGGTTACGACCGAGCTTGCTAAAACAATCAAAGAATTTAAGAGCGGGAAAACCGAATTTAAAATGGACAAAACTGGAGCTTTGCATATGATTTTGGGAAAAGCCTCTTTTGATACAGCGGCGCTTGAGGGTAATTTTTTAGCTGCTCTTGTGGCAATTCTTTCTGTTAAGCCTAGTGGTCTAAAGGGTAATTTTGTTGAATCGATTACGTTATCTTCCACCATGGGACCGGGAATAAAAATAGATTCAAGAGCTGTCATCGATAAGGCGGAAAAGGCAAGTTAATATGGCTAATACTAAGGTTATTGAAAAAAAGAAAAGAGTTGTTGATCAATTAAAAGAAAAGATTGAATCGGCCAGTGTTTTAATTGTTTCAAATTATCGGGGAATTACGGTTAAAGAAATTACAAGTTTGCGCAGAAAGCTTTACGCCCAAGATTCTGAGTATAAGATTATAAAAAACACATTGCTCAAAAAAGCCTTGGAGGCTTCTGGTCTTTCAGAGCTAACAGAGCATTTGAGCGGGCCCACCGGCCTTTTGCTGGGCTACAAAGATCCTGTTGCCCCGCTAAAATCCCTAGTTGAATTTATTGATGAGATTGAAAAAGGCGAAGTAAAAATCGGGGTGGTTGAGAAAACCGTTGTTGATAATAAGAGTATCGCCGATCTGGCCGAGCTTCCTTCTCGGGAAGTTCTGCTTGCCAAGATAGTGGGGGGTCTTAGTTCCCCTCTTTATGGATTAGTAAATGTGCTGCAGGGCAATATTCGTAACTTAGTTTATGCTTTGAGTGCGGTGAAAGATAAGAAAGACAAGGACAAGGTTTTAGAAATAGGAGGTGAAAAAAATGGCAAAGGTTGATGAAATTTTAACTACGGTTGAGGGGATGACGGTTTTAGAATTAGCAGATTTAGTCAAGAAATTGGAAGAAAAATTTGGAGTTTCCGCAGCAGCTCAAGTGGTGATGGGTGCTGGGGTAGCCGGTGGCGGAGCAGCTGAAGAAGTAAAAGATGAATTCGATGTTATCCTGGCTTCTACCGGAGCAAAAAAGATCCAGGTTCTTAAGGTTTTGCGTGAAGTAACTGGGTTGGGATTAAAAGAAGCAAAAGAGCTAGTTGATACTGCTCCGAAGCCAGTTAAGCAGGGCATTAAGAAGGAAGAGGCTGAGGAGATCAAGAAAAAATTAGAAGCTGAAGGAGCAAAGGTCGAAATTAAATAATGACAGAAAGAACAAAATTAGTTGAAGTAAAAAGAGGAAAATCGGTTAATCCGCCGGATTTGTTGGCGTTGCAAAAAGAATCATTTCGCTGGTTCTTAGAGGAAGGTTTGCCTGAAGAACTCAAGCTCATTTCTCCTATCAAGGGATACGAGGGAAAGCTTGAGCTTAGCTTTTCGGGTAAATATGTTTTTGGTAAACCTAAGTATTCAGTTATTGACTCTTTAATCCGGGAGACTACCTATGCCGTTCCTCTAAAGGTTGAGGCGAGATTGCTAAATAAAGCGACCAAGGAAGTTAAATCCCAGGATGTTTTTATTGGGGATCTTCCCATGATGACGGATCGGGGTACTTTCATTATTAATGGGGCGGAAAGAGTTATTGTTTCACAATTGGTCCGTTCGCCCGGGGTTTATTATCGAGAGTCAAAGCGGATTGAGCGGGTGGGTAAGAAATACTATTACGCAACCGTTATTCCGGACCGCGGCGCGTGGCTTGAAGTTGAAACCGATGCTTCAGGTACCATTTTTGTGAGAATTAACCGCACGCGAAAAATACCTGTAACTATGTTTCTTTCAGCTATTAGCTGTACGGAAAAAGAAATCCTGGGGGCTTTGTCCGAGGGCGAATTTAGAAGGAGATCTCTTAAGGAATGTCCTATCCTTCCCAAGGATGAAGCACTGATTGAGGTGTATAAAAAATTAAGGCCCGGAGATCCAGTTACCCAAGAAGGAGCTCAAGTATATTTAAATAATTTATTCTTTAATTCCCGCCGTTATGATTTAGGTCGTGTAGGGCGTTATAAAATGAATCGCAAGCTGGCCATAAGTGTTGACCAAGAAAAGTATGTGCTCACAAAAGCGGATATTTTAGCTATGGTAAGATACCTTATCTCAATTAATTCTGGTGATGGTATTCCTGATGATATTGATCATCTTGGCAATCGGCGCATTCGTGCCATTGGCGAGCTGCTTCAGCGCCAGATAAGAATTGGATTAGCCAGAATTGAACGACTTATCAAAGAGCAGATGATGGTCAAGGGAGATGAGGCTGTTGCTCCGGGACAGCTTATAAATATCCGGCCCCTCCAGGCGGTGATTAAAGAATTTTTTGGTTCCAGTCAGCTTTCACAATTTATGGATCAAACTAATCCCTTGGCTGAATTAACCCATAAACGCCGACTTTCAGCTCTTGGTCCGGGTGGACTAACTCGAGAACGAGCTGGCTTTGAGGTGCGTGATATTCACCCCTCCCACTTTGGTCGTATTTGTCCAATTGAAACACCCGAAGGGCCAAATGCAGGCTTGATTGCTTCCTTGGCTACCTATGCACGGGTTAACAGCTTTGGTTTTATTGAAACCCCTTATTTTAAAGTTAATAATGGGGGGTCACCAGTAAAATTGAATATTTGACAGCGGATTTTGAGGATTTGCATAAGATTGCTTCAAGCGATGTACGCTTGGATAGCAAAGGAAAACTTATTGAAGATCAGATTCCGGTACGCTATAAACGTGAGTTTATTTTTGCTCCACCTAAAGAAGTGGAATATGTTGGGGTAGCTCCGGAACAGATTGTGGGGATTACCACGGCGATGATTCCGTTCTTGGAACATGATGATGCAAACCGTGCCTTGATGGGAGCAAACATGCAGCGGCAATCTGTACCTCTCCTTTCTCCTGAATCTCCAATTGTGGGTACCGGTTATGAGAAAAGGGTTGCCAATGATTCAAGAACCTTAGTCAAGGCACAAAACCCAGGCAAGGTTATTAAGCTTTCTTGTGATGAAATTGTCCTGCAAAGGACAACTGGGAAAAAAGAATCTTATCCATTGCGCAGTTTTAGCCGTAGCAACCAAAATACCTTAATCCATCAACGTCCGCAGGTTTCCTTGGGCGCTCAGGTGAAAAAGGGTGATCTTTTAGCGGATGGCTCGGCAACTGATGCTGGAGAATTAGCCTTGGGAAGAAATGTATTAGTAGCCATGATGCCCTGGGAAGGATATAACTACGAGGATGCCATTATTTTATCGGAAAGATTGGTAAAACAAGACCTTTTTACCTCAGTTCATATTGAAAGATTAGAGGTAGAAGTAAGAGCTACAAAATTAGGCATGGAAGAAATAACTAGAGAAATTCCAAATGTGAGTGAAGAAGCCATGGCAAATCTGGATGAACGGGGCGTGATTATTCTGGGCGCAGAGGTTGGCCCAGGTACGGTCTTGGTGGGTAAGGTTACCCCCAAGGGCGAAACCGAATTGCCGGCAGAAGAAAAACTTTTGCGTGCCATCTTTGGGGATAAGGCTCGGGATATGCGTGATACTTCTTTGCGCGTCCCTCCTGGGGAGGGTGGAATTGTGATTGGGGTGCGCAGTTTCTCCAGGGAAAATGGAGATGAACTTCCTCCCGGTGTACATGAATTAGTACGTATTTACATAGCTCAAATGCGAAAAGTTTCCATTGGAGATAAAATGGCTGGGCGTCATGGAAATAAGGGGGTTATTGCCCGAATTCTTCCTGAAGAAGATATGCCTTATCTTCCGGATGGAACCCCTATTGATGTTATTTTAAATCCTTTAGGTGTTCCCTCGCGTATGAATATCGGCCAAATTTTTGAGCTGCTTTTGGGTCAAGCAGGTAAATTGCTAAACGAAAAATATGAGCTACCTGCTTTTGATGAAATAGTTGAAGAGGGTGCTTCTGAGAAAATAGTTGAACGGCAGCTTGAAAAAGCCGCCCAGGTGGCAGGTCTTCCATGGTTGGATAAGTCAGGTAAAGTTGATTTGCGCGATGGAAGAACGGGAAAACCCTTTGGGCGAAAAATTGCCGTGGGTTATATGTATTTGATGAAATTGATCCACTTGGTGGATGATAAGATGCATGCCAGATCAACCGGTCCTTATTCTTTGATAACGCAGCAACCCTTGGGTGGTAAGGCCCAGTTTGGTGGTCAACGTTTTGGAGAGATGGAGGTTTGGGCGCTGGAGGCTTATGGAGCAGCCCATACCCTGCAGGAGCTTTTAACGGTTAAATCGGATGATGTTGTGGGAAGATCGCGCGTCTACGAATCTATTATTAAAGGTAAGGCGATGGGGAAACCTGGTATCCCTGAGTCCTTTAAGGTTTTAATAAAAGAACTACGCAGCCTGGGCTTGGATGTGAAAACTCTTAGCAAAGAAGGTAAAGAAGTAAGTATTGATGAACAGGAAAAAGTTGCAGGGAAAAGAATGCCTCGAATCTTCGGTAAAGATAGCTCAAAGACCAAAAGGAGGGCATAGTTTTGCCACTGGCTAAAAAACAAGAAAAAGAATTTAGTTCTATCCGTATTGGATTGGCCTCCCCGCAGCAGATCCTTAAGTGGTCATTTGGGGAAGTGGAAAAACCGGAAACGATTAACTATCGAACCTTTAAGCCGGAGCGTCGAGGACTTTTTTGCGAAAAGATTTTTGGTCCAGTAAAGGATTGGGAGTGTCATTGCGGAAAATATCGTCGTGTTCGTTATCGCGGAATTGTTTGTGAACGCTGTGGGGTTGAAGTGACAACTTCGCGGGTTCGTCGCGAGCGTATGGGGCACATCCGCCTGGTGGAACCAGTAGCCCACATTTGGTTTTTGCGCGGTGTTCCAGGCTACATGAGTTTGCTGCTTAATACTTCTACGCGTGCCTTGGAAGAAGTTGTTTATTATGATGCTTATATCGTTACCCAGGTGTCCGCGGACATTAAAAGATTGAAGGTGGGTAAGATCTTGCGCGAAGCCGAGTACCAGGAAACGCTTGAAAAGCATGGCAGTAAATTCAAAGCTGAAACCGGTTCCCGTGGTATTTTAGAGTTGCTTAAGAAAATAGATCTACCCGAATTAGTGGCAAAGCTTAGGCGTGAGTTAAAGGATTCGACTGGCCAGAAGAGGATGAAAATTATAAAGAGGCTCCGGGTAACCGAAGCTTTCCAAAAATCGGGTAATCGTCCAGAATGGATGATGGTTGAAAATCTCCCGGTTATTCCCCCTGATCTTCGTCCTATGGTTCAACTGGAGGGTGGCCGCTTTGCAACTTCTGACCTAAATGATCTCTACCGCAGGGTGTTAAACCGCAATAATCGCTTGAAGAAAATGATTAATATGGGCGCCCCGGACATGATCATTAGGAACGAGAAAAGAATGCTTCAGGAATCAGTGGATGTCCTCATTGATAATGGACGAAGGAAACGAGCTGTTACGGGTTCAAGTGGACGCCCGCTTAAGTCTTTAACGGATGTTATTGAAGGAAAACAGGGCCGCTTCCGCCAGAATCTTTTAGGGAAGCGTGCCGATTATTCCGGCCGCTCGGTTATTGTCGTGGGTCCCAACCTAAAACTTCATCAATGTGGTTTGCCCAAGGCAATGGCCCTTGAGCTTTTTAAGCCTTTTGTTATTCGAAAGCTAGTTGATCGGGGAATCGCCCAGAATGTTAAATCTGCAAAGCGCATGATCGATTCCCAAGAAATCATTGTTTGGGATATTTTAGAAGAGGTTATCAAAGGCCATCCCGTATTGCTTAACCGTGCACCTACGCTCCATCGTTTAGGAGTTCAAGCCTTTGAGCCGGTTCTTGTCGAAGGAAAGGCCATTCAAATCCATCCCCTGGTTTGTTCTGCTTTTAATGCTGATTTTGATGGAGACCAGATGGCCGTACACGTCCCGCTTCTTTTTGAAGCCCAGGTCGAAGCTCGTATTTTGATGCTTTCTTCCAATAATATTCTTTCTCCGGCCTCAGGGCGCCCGGTTATTACTCCCACCCAAGATATGGTTTTGGGTACTTACTATATGACAGTTTTGGATGAGCAAGCTCTAAAGGGGAAGGGGATGATTTTCGCGAACGATTGGGAAGCCATGGTAGCCAATGATCTAGAAGAAGTGCATTTACATGCACCCATTAAAGTTCGCCGAAGTGGCCAGCTGGTTGATACGACGGTTGGAAGGATTAAGTTTAATAATACCTTAAATCAGGTGTTGAAAAGAAGGGGAATAGAAGAAGAATATCCCTTTATGAATTATATAGCAAACAAAAAGAAGTTAGAGGAACTGATTGTTAACTGCTATAAGCGCTATGGAAGTGCAGCTACGGCTGAAATTGCGGATGAAATAAAACGCTTAGGGTTTAAATATGCTACTCTGGCTGGGGTTTCGATTTCCATTTCTGATTTGGTTACCCCATCCAAGAAAAAGCAAATTGTCGATAAAGCAACCGAGCAGGTTGCAGAGCTCGAACGTCATTTTCAGGCAGGTACACTCTCAGACAAAGATAAATTCATCCGTTCTTTAGATATCTGGAGTGCGGTTACAGAAGAGGTTACGCAAAATCTGTTAGACGAGTTGGGTAAGCTCAATTCAGTTTATATGATGGCATTTTCTGGGGCACGTGGAAATATTCAGCAGGTTCGCCAGCTTTCTGGGATTCGTGGATTAATGGCCGATCCTTCTGGAAATATTATCAATATACCGATTAAGACCAATTTTAAAGAAGGCTTAACTGTGACCGAGTATTTTATTTCATCTTATGGTGCACGTAAGGGGTTAGTTGACACTGCTCTGCGTACGGCTGATTCTGGTTATCTGACCAGAAGATTAGTGGATGTTGCTCAGGATGTTATGATTACACAGGATGATTGCGAAACTAAAGAGGGAATTGAGCTCTCAACCGTGCGCGAGGGATATGAGGAATTAATTCCACTTTGGCAGCGCTTAATCCATCGTACCCCAATTAAAAATGTGGTTGATCCTCTTTCAGGTAAAACTTTGGCTAAGGTTGGCCAAGCTCTGGATTTAGAAACAGCCAAGAAAATTAATGAATCAGGTATTGAAAAAGTGTTGGTTCGCTCCGTACTTGCCTGTAAAACCAAAAAGGGACTTTGTCGCAAGTGTTATGGTTTGGATCTGGCCACTTTGGGTGCGGTAAATATTGGGGAAGCAGTTGGCATTATTGCTGCTCAATCCATTGGTGAACCAGGGACCCAGCTTACCATGAGAACCTTCCATATTGGAGGCGTTGCCGTTCATAAAGGAGCTCAAGTATCCATTAAGACCAAGCATGGTGGAATCATTCATTTCGCCGAGGGCGCAGAGGTGAAAGATATCGTAGATGAATTTTTTAAAAAACAAAAAATGATTGCACGCAGTTCAACCATTTTTGTAAAAATTAAGGATAAGAAAGAGGAATATCCGCTGCCAGTTGGTGCCATGCTAGGGGTTAAGGAAGGGCAGAAGGTTGCGGCTGGAGAAACGATTGCACTTTATGATCCCACTTATGAATATGTTATCTCCAGTGCTGCGGGGAAAGTGATGTATGTGGGCCTGACTGTTTCACGCAGGAAAAGAGACTTAGTAGCCAAACAGGATGGCGAGATCTTTATCTATAATCCAAAGGTAAAGACCGCCTATGAGGTTGCGCTAGGATCCAAGCTCTTTGTCAAGGCAGGAGAAAAGGTTAAGGCAGGCGATGAGATTGCATCTGGACTAGTTTGTAAAACATCTGGGCTGGTTATTGCTGCCAGTAAATCAAAAATTGTGGTGGCTCCAGGAGAAAACTATTTAATTATTGCCGGCTCAGGCGTTTTTGTTGAAGATGGAGAAGAGATTATGAGCTATGATGTCTTGGCCCGCGTAGAGTCCATTCGCCGCGATCCGAGCAAAACGCGTGACATTATTCAAGGGCTTCCCAAAGTTGAGGAATTATTTGAGGGGCGGCGTCCCAAAAATGCAGCCATTCTTTCAGAATTGGATGGGGTAGTTGAGGTAAAAGAGAGTGAGGGTATGCGCCTGGTAACCGTAAAGGGCAATAAGGGTGAGACCCGAGAATATCATGTACCCTATGAAACGCGTCTGCGCGTAATTTCCAATGATAAAGTTTTTAAGGGTATGCAGTTGACCGAAGGTAATATTAATCCTCATGATGTTTTGCGTATTACCGGAGTTGGGTCAGTGCAGCGCTTTTTAGTGGATGAAATTCAGAAGATTTATCGCTCCCAAGGAGTTACCATTGCGGATAAACATATTGAAACCATTGTACGTCAGATGACCAAGAAAGTGCGTGTGGTTAAATCAGCCACCACAACCATGCTTCCCGGCGAATTAATTGAGAAAAACAAGCTGGATGAGTTAAATGAAAAAATTAAGGGAGAAAAAGCTACTGCTACTGAGGTGCTTCTGGGAATCACCAAAGCATCTCTTACCACTGAAAGCTTTATTTCAGCTGCTTCCTTTCAGGAAACGGCACGTGTTTTAACTGATGCGGCAGTAAAAGGAAAAGTTGATGAGATGTATGGCTTAAAGGAAAATGTAATTATTGGAAAACCCATACCTGCTGGAACCGGATTTATTGATTATCGCTTTTTAGAGCTCGTTCCAACCGTAGGTTTGATGGGGCAGCTAAAAATGGCTGCTTCCTTTGAGGAGAAATAATATGCCAACGATTAATCAATTGATACGAAAAG
>JABMSE010000080.1 GCA_013204645.1 Candidatus Saganbacteria bacterium
AATCAACAGAATTAATTCTGTTGATTTTAAAAGCGGAACCGAGACTTCAGTCTCAGGTTCCGTATGTCCTGCGAAGAGAGGATTAGCATGACTAGAATTCCATCAAATCGGCTACCTGGTTCAATGCCTGCTCATCGAAGAGGGAATCTGCATCGTGCAGAGAGCCTACAAGAACATATCGGCAAGCGGCTGCCTTTTTATAACACCCTAAAGAAAATATTTGATTCTTTAGGTGTATTTCCTCATGGGTTTACCTATGGAGCAACTTTTGTTCCCCATTCCATGCGAGATGTTTGGGGAAGGATTCCTTTTCGACTGAACCCGGAAGGGCAAAGATTCTTCAAAGAATTATTTAATCTAGAAGGAGAACCCAACGCAGATGCTTTCTTGATTATGTATTGTGGAGGGAATCCAGCTTATTCTGCTATGTTCGATGGAGTAAAAAGGCTTCCGGTAGGAATTATTTTTCAAGACCCAGTTACAAAGCAACCTTACTTCTTTAATTTAACCAAGTTTTTAACCGGTGAGGAACGATTGAGTCAATACGCGTATCATATTGCAGTAGAAACGGCTCCCGTTCTCTTTCCTAATATTTCGGATAACCTTACGTATCTTGTCGAAAAAAGTTTAGCCACCGAAACAAACGTTGGCTTTCTTCATGTTCCCTCTGACGTACATGATCTTTTTGGTTTTACAATGCTTACCTTGGATGAACCAAAAAGACAAAAGACGGTTTTTTCCTCTACCAGTTTGGTGTCAATTGATTTTCAGATGTCCCTTTATCAAATAAGAGAGAGGATACGGAACGCTTGTGTGGTGGAAATTGGCCCGGGTACTGGGGTTAACCTTCTTCATGCGCTACGTTTTGGAGCCCGCTCAGTTTGGGTCCAAGATCTTTCAGAAGTTTATTGTTTGCTCTCAGAATGGAATTTGCAATATGCAGAGGATACTGGGCAAATCCCTGCTGGTTCTTCGGTCCGAGCCAAAGTTGTTTGTGGCAATGGATTAGCTGGTGCACCAGATGCGCAAATCTATTTATTCAATGCTCCGGGGATTTCTCTGGCTGAAAGAATAACCTGGAAAACTCAAGAAAAAGGAGAGCGTTATGCTCAGAGTCTCTATATAGAACAAGAAGACTTTGGTCGACTGTTTGCTGATTTGCAAACAAGGTTAACGGCAAGAAGGGAGAACAGAGCCTTAATTAGAATATTACCTAGTACAGGAACATTTAGCCCAGACAGGATGTTTCCCATGGCTGATGCTGGAACAGTTCTTGATTTACATGAAGCTTATATGAGAAAGGATCCTGCTCAGCTACATCCTTTTTTTGATTTTAGGCCCTCAGGCAGTTTATGGGATCATTGCAAAAGGGTTGCTAGAGCACATGTTTTTTTGAGGCAGCAAGGCTTAGAATTTTCCAACCCGAGGGAACGCTTTGATGATATCTTCCTAATCCGACCCGCGTGATTTTTTTGGAAAAAACATCAGCCACAAAAACTGTGGTAAGGCCAGCTGTCTTTTCCAGCGATTGGGTTCAGTTATTAAGCGGTAAAGCCATTCAATATATAAAGCCTGGATCCATTTTGGAGCACGCTTTTTTTGGCCAGAAATAACATCGAGGGTACCGCCAATAGTCAT
The DNA here is from genome assembly GCA_013204645.1 of Candidatus Saganbacteria bacterium. Lineage (GTDB taxonomy): Bacteria > Margulisbacteria > WOR-1 > O2-12-FULL-45-9 > O2-12-FULL-45-9 > JABMSE01. Next base: position 1,639 of record JABMSE010000080.1, read on the forward strand.
TGAGACCGGAACGCCTAGCTCTTTTAGGTGACGATTCAACCATTTTTCCTGGCGCCCTGCCCCAAGGCCAGCAAAGAGAATGTCTGGTTGGGCCTTTTTTATTTCCTCAATTATCTTAGCATCATCTTTAAAATAACCATCCTGCGTTCCAACAATATTTATTGCGGGATATTTTCTAGCCAAATTTACGGCGGCTTTCTCAGCTACCCCTGGTTTTCCACCCAACAAAAAGATTTTAAGGCCTTTTTTAAGTGGGGATTTAATAATGCTAAGCATCAAATCAATGCCCGAAACGCGTTCCTTTAAGGGTTTACCCAAAATCTTCGAAACGACCACCATGCTGATGCCATCTGGCACCCGCAAGGCTGCAGAATTAATGATCTCTTTTAACTCCTTATCACTTTGGGAGGTAACGATCATTTCTGGGTTAGGAGTAACAATTAGCTGTGGCTTGGTTGAGGAAAGTAGCGCAAAAACTCTGGCCGAAGCTTCAGCTAAGGTTACGTTATCTACTTTTATGCCAGCAAAATTAATAATATTCATTTTTAAAATTTAGAGCTGCCATGTTACGTAACTTGAGTTTCTTCTCCGCCAAATTCGCCTTGATTTTCCCCTTATTTTGCAAAATATTTTCAAGAGCGGTTTTTAACCCTTCCAAATTTAAATTTTCATTAATCTTTAGATATGGCTCCTCGATCGACTGCATAAAGGCCTCGACCTTGGGATCATAGGCGAGGCCTAGCATGGGGGTTTGTGTCATAGCAGCAAAGATTAAGGAATGCAGTCGCATGCCAATTAAGAGATCAACCTGGGAAATAATGGCTAACATTTCATCCGGCTGACAAATCCTAAAGATAATATTTGCGTCTTCCTTCATTATCCCAATAACCTTTGAAGCGGCATCCATATCTTCTGGGCATTTAAAAAGAAGAAAAACCGGCAAATAATTATGTTCGGAAACTAACCAATCAATAGCCTTACCTAAGCTTTCAAAAACTGTGTTGTCCGAATCATGGATCAAACTTCTCACCGCAATGGCTAACAGAGGCCGCTCACCTTTGCGGATGCCCTCAAGATTTAAAAGGGCTTTCCCTTCTTCTTTAGACGGAATATTTAAAATACCAGTTGGATCTGCGACCACATGCATTGGTGGTTTGTTAACCCCTAGCTTTTTAAGTTCTGTATAAGATTGTTGATCTCGAAGGGTGATAAGATCAACTCGATTGAGTACTGCTTTAGCCAATCCTTGATAAAATTTACCCTTAAGCGGGCCAAAGCCTTGCCCCAAAATTACTACTTTCTTACGTAATATTTTAGCCAATAAAACTAGTCCGATATAATATAAGAAACTCTTGTTGCTGGTACTGTTTTGAAAAAGGGTTCCTCCCCCACTTAGAAAAAGATTACTTTTGATCAATTCAATCAAGATTTTGAACCAAGCATAGCGGAAGATTGAATCAACTTTATTTAGCTCTTTTGTAAGCTGGGGTGAAGCTGAGAGTACGGTGATTTGGGCGGTGGGGAGGCCTTGGATGATAGCACGAAGCACTGCTTCATCTCCAACGTTTCCAAAACCGTAGTAGCCAGAAAGAAGGATTTTCATTTTGAAATAAACCGGTCGAAAATCAAAACCACAATTGAGCCAATAATTACTCCCAAAACCAGTCCATTGACTGTCCTGATCATAGAAATCATAATCGGAGTATGGATATGGGAAAATGAGTTAATAATTGAGATGGGAGCAATGGTGCCAATTGCCGCCAGGACCCAAAGCCATTTGCGCTTGTCCCGCAATACCGATAAAGCAGCTAGGAAAAGAAAGGGGTAGCCAATTAAGAATTCTTTTGTCCGGGGTCGAATAAAAAAGACCGTCTCCAAGAAATTTCTGAAATACTTTTCAATCGCCGGAACCGGTAGCACAAAATTTCCTGAACGCGCAATAAATACGGCCAGGGCACCCAGTGCAAAAAGACCAAATAAAACTGCGGCTAGGCTGACTTTAGTATCCAGAAAGACCCGGATGCGGTTTTTTAGGCTACCAGATCCGAGATTTAGCATAAAATAAAGGGCTACAATCATGATTGGCAAAAGCAATGCCAATTTTACCCCGGAAAAAGTTTCAACTCCAAGCATAAAGCGATAATCAGCCAAAAGCCCAACTAAAAGAAATACCCCAATCATAGCTTCGGCCACAATATTGACGATGATTAAAATTGAATCCCAAAGCACCAAACCATTTTTGCGCTTCAAAGAGAGGCTGGAAATTACTGCCAAGGCCGGGAAGGTAATGGCACACAAGAGCGCCAAGGCTTTTTGCAGGAGTAAAGCATAGCCAGCACCTACCCCGAAGTATATTCCGCCTGCACCGACTAAGAGCAATAAATACATGACAGGAATGGGAAGTTTTACGAAATAATTTAATAAAAATAAGGCCCCAATGAGAACGCCTAACCCCAACAATAATATTTGCCACGGAGCCAGGGTTAAGGGGGTAATCTGCTCGGCACGCCCCATCACAAAGCCCGCTTCTTGCAGTGAATTTTTGACCTTTCCAAAATAATCAAGATTATAGGCTACTGGATAAGCATCAACCTGTGGGGGCAAAAATGGGCGTAGATAGAAAAGCCGGACTTTTCTCTCTCTCGCTGCCCGCACAAACCTTTTGATAGCATTTGGTTTAGTTATTTTCTTTAGCTCGTCGGCGGAGACGCTGTGTACACGGATCATATTTCTTTCGGAAAGTTTTCGCAAAGAACTGTCCCCATACTGCTTAATTATCTCAATGTGGCCGTATTTGATCTTATTTTTCTTCAGGGCATCGGCCACGGTATTTATATTTTGGGGATAGCCCAAGATTTCTTCGCCATCAAAAATAATCAGGTCATAATTTTTGAAAGTAGAAATTTTGGGGCTAATATTTCCTAAATGATAGGATGGATCATTCCAGAGCCTGGGAATAAGGGAAAAACCCTTACTAAATATATATTCGGTTTGGGCTTCAGACATGCCAATGCCTAATCCCCGGAGGTTTTCTTCTGCCTCATCAACCTCCATTATCTCCCTGCCGATAAAGTTGATGTTATTTTTGCCTAGGGTCAACTTTAATTGGTTGTAGACCCTTTTTCTTATATCATCTGATGGAATATAGATGTAGGTTCTCTCGGGCTTTATCAATCCCTTACTTTTAAGTTGAGTGAAAGCAGGAATGGTTTGTGGTGAGCGCAATATGCCGGAACCCTTGGTATAGTGGAGTTCTCCTAGAGCATTTGCATCCGGAAGGGTTTCCTCAAAAATGCCAACAGAGATGATTCCTCGTTTTCTCACCTCATCCAAAACTGGGCCTAGGGGTCGTTTTTCATAGGCAGCAATGGTTTTTAGATCATTTAAATCAACACACAGCTCAATTGTTCTATCTTGAAGTTCAACAAAATAGCGGCGAGAGCCCAGGTAGGCACCAACCAAAACCGCAGCACATAAAATAACAACCAGTATTCCCTTGCCGATTTTACTTAGCATGACTTGACCCCTTTCTCAAAGCTGCCTCGATAAACTTGTCTAGATCTCCGTCAATGACGGCTTGGACATTTCCCATTTCAGTTCCAGTCCGGTGGTCTTTAACCATGGTATAGGGTTGAAAAACATAAGAGCGGATCTGGCTCCCCCACTCTATTTTTTTCTTCTCTCCTCGTAGTTCTTCGATTTTGTCCTTTCTTTGCGCTAGCATCATCTCATACAAGCGAGCTTTTAAAATCCTCATTGCTGAATCACGATTAGCATGCTGGGAGCGATCCGATTGGCTTTGCGCCACAAGCCCAGTTGGAATATGAGTAATTCGTATAGCTGAATCAGTTTTATTAACGTGCTGGCCTCCTGGACCTGAAGCCCGATAGGTGTCAATTTTTAGGTCTTTGGGGTCAATTTCAACTTTTACGTCTTCGCTGATTTCCGGGATTACCTCAATAGCTGCAAATGAAGTATGCCGTTTTCCCTCGGATGAAAAAGGGGAAATCCGAACCAGGCGGTGGATTCCAACTTCGGTTTTTAGATAACCATAAGCATATAAGCCGCTAATAACCAGGGTTACACCTTTTAGGCCGGCTCCTTCCCCATAGGCTACCTCCGGCATCTCAACTTTGTAGCCTTTATGTTCGGCCCAGCGCGTGTACATGCGCAGTAAAATTTGCGCCCAATCCTGGGCATCAGTTCCGCCAGCCCCGGCATTGATAGAAAAAATAGCATTCCCGCGATCATATTCACCACCCAAGAGGGCGGATAATTCCAGTTCAGCTGCTTTTTTGACTAATTCATCAAATTCAGCTTTAAGTTCTTTTTCATCATCTTCTTTGGCCATTTCAATAAGGGTTGCCAGGTCTTCTGTACCATTAATAAGTTCTTCCCAGGTAGAGATTTCTTTTTCAAGTCCTTTTTTTTCTTGCAGCAGCTGTTTTGCGCGCTGCTGATCTTTCCAGAGGTCGGGACCCGACACCTGACTTTCAAGTTCCCCTAACCTTTTTTTCTTTTCCTGGACATTTAAGATATTAGAAAGATCAGCTGCTTTGGCTTTTAAATTATTTGTTGCGCTTTTTAGCTCATCCAGCATATTATTTCTCTTCCTCTTTTGGCAAACAGCACTTCTTATATTTTTTACCTGATCCACACGGGCACGGATCATTGCGACCGATCTTGATCTTTTTATGAGCAGCTGGCTGTTTTGCCTCTTTTTTAGGCGCCCCGTAACTTACAACCTTAGGTTTGGCTTGTGTTTCTTCCGGGGAAACCAGTTGTACCTTAAAAATCATGCCTACAATTTCTTCGCGCACCCCCCGCATCATATCCTGAAACATGGAATAACCTTCAATCTTATATTCAACTAAAGGGTCGCGGCCACCCATGCCACGCAAACCAATCCCCTCCCTTAGACTATCCATATTATGGAGCTGCTCAATCCAGGCACTGTCAATCACCCGCAACATAACCAGCCTTTCAATATCGCGCATAGATAGAGAACCAATATCTTGTTCGCGCGTAGCATAAGCCTGGGTAAGGGTTGAAATAATAGATATTTTAATTTCATCCCTATTATTTAATTCTTTTATTCCCTCTACTCCAGAGATAGGAACGATTTCATTAAGGGCTTTGATGAGGCCGTCATAATCCCATTCATCCGCGTCAGTTTTTTTAGGCAGAAAGGCGTCGATGTAATCGCCAACCACTTGTTCAAGCATCTCAAGTATTTTTTCTTTAAGTTCTTTCCCTTCTAAAATTCTCTTGCGCAGGGAATAAACCGTTTCTCTTTGCTTGTTCATGACATTGTCAAATTCTAAGACCTGCTTTCTGATCCCAAAATGATATTCCTCAACCTTTTTCTGGGCGCGCTCAATTGCATTGCTAATCATCTTGTGCTCAATCGGGGTATCTTCTTCAATGCCCAGGCGGTCCATCATTCCTGAAATGCGGTTTGAGCCAAAAAGTTTCATAAGGTCATCTTCAAGGGACACATAAAATCTGGAAGAACCTGGATCCCCTTGGCGTCCAGCCCTTCCTCTTAATTGGTTATCAATTCTCCTACTCTCATGGCGTTCGGTTCCAATTACATGCAACCCTCCGACCTCAACTACGCCGTCGCCCAACACAATATCTGTTCCACGACCAGCCATGTTAGTTGAAATGGTCACATTTCCAGGTTGGCCAGCTTGAGCAATAATTTCTGCTTCTCTTTCGTGCTGCTTGGCATTTAGGACATGATGAGGGATGCCTCTGCGACGCAAAAGCTGGGACAAAAGCTCGGAATTTTCAATTGAAATAGTACCCACCAAAAGGGGCCGCTTTTTCTTGTGCCACATGGCTATTTCATCAACCACCGCTTTAAATTTGGCACGTTTATTTTTATAAATAACATCGGACATATTGTTCCTGATCATGGGTTTGTGAGTTGGAATAAGTAATACTTCGAGGCCATAGATCTTCCAGAATTCGCCTTCTTCCGTTTTAGCCGTACCGGTCATTCCAGCCAGCTTGTTGTAGAGGCGGAAATAATTTTGAAAAGTAATAGTTGCTAAAGTTTGCGACTCATGCCTTATTTCAACGCGTTCTTTAGCTTCAATTGCTTGATGGAGGCCTTCTGAATAGCGTCTCCCCTGCATCAAGCGGCCAGTAAATTCATCCACAATAAGAACCTCGCCATCTTTTACCACATAATCCACATTTTTCTCAAAAAGATGAAGGGCCCGCAAAGATTGGAGAATCTGATGGGCTAAATCCATGTTGGCAATATCAAAAAGGTACTCAATGCCCAGCATGTGTTCTAGCTTTTTTGTTCCCATCTCGGTTAATATGGCATTCTTGGTTTTTTTGTCGGTTGAAAAATCACTATCTCTTACTAGTTTTCTGGCAATCTGATCTGCTTTAAGATACCCCTGGACTGAATCCTCTACCATTCCAGAAATAATCAGCGGAGTTCTGGCCTCATCAATTAAAATACTATCTACCTCGTCAACAATTGCGTAATGCAACTTTCTTTGCACACATTGCTCAATTGAGACGGCCATATTGTCCCTTAAATGATCAAAGCCAAACTCATTATTTGTTCCGTAGGTAACGTCACAAGCATAGGCCTTCTTTCTATCTTCATAATCCATCGAGTGCTGAATTACCCCAACGGTTAATCCCAACACTTGATAAATAGGCCCCATCCACTCGCTATCTCTTTTAGCCAAGTAATCGTTTACGGTAACAACATGACTGCCCTTCCCTTCTAAGGCATTCAGATAAATTGGCAAAGTAGCCGCCAGAGTTTTTCCTTCTCCAGTTTTCATTTCAGTTATTTTTCCTTGATGGAGGACAATCACTCCCAGGAGCTGAACATCAAAATGGCGCAATCCCGTCGTGCGCACCGATGCTTCGCGAACCAAGGCAAAGGCTTCCACCAAGATATCATCGAGGGTTTTGCCCTGTGCTAGTTTTTCTTTTAGGGTTGCTGTTTTAGCGCGGAGTTCTTCGTCAGAAAGCTTTTGCATTTGGGGCTCGAGAGAATTGATTTCCCCCACCAAAGACTGCAAGCTTTTTAGCTTTTTTTCATCCGAATCACCAATTAAGTTGGTCAGCCATTTAAATACCATTAAAGCTTAAGGTTCGATCAAACCAAAATTCCCTGCTTTTCTGCGATAGACGATAGAAGGCATGCGGGTGGACTTATTATTAAAAAGAATCAACATAGTGTCTGACTTTTTTAATTCCTCAACTGCCTCTTGTGGAAGCATTTCCCGCTCGGCAGAAAGCAGCTCAAACTCATTTTCGCTTTTGCGGATGACATTTATTTCATTGCTCTCACTATTCCTAAAAGCTAAGAAATCTTGAGCCAAGAGTTTAAGCTCATCTTGGGCTTCAGCCAGACTCATTGGTTTTTTTGAAAGGCTGTTCATCTTAACCAGGACCAAGCCCGGCTCGGCTTTTTCCACCTCAATGGGTGCATTTTGCAGCTCATGCTTTAATTTTTCAGCCTTTCTTCGCTGTTCAGTTGAATGTTTTTCCTTATGGCGTTTAATCTGGCGTTTGGCCTCTTCCACCACCACGTCAATAGCCGCATACATGTTTTTTTCGCCCTCGGTGGCTTGGATTACCTTATGGCCAGCTAACCAGGCTCTAATCTCGGCAACTTGAGAGCGATCCGAATTATCAATTGCCTTAGCTTCTAGAATCACTTCGACTTTTTGGATATTATTAAAGAATTCTTCAAGTTTGCTAACCTTGGCTTGCGCATAATCGCGCAGGGCAGAAGTTATCTCGAGTCCTCTTCCGGTAATCTTTATTTGCATTTTTTTCCTCCTAGCTTTTTCCCTATTATATCAAATCATCGGCGTACGCGAAAGAGTCAAAATCTCAACTCTTTTTGCGCCAGCCAATTTCAGGGTTTTTGAACACTCAAAAATAGTAGCACCGGTGGTATAAATATCATCCACGAGCAAAAGACGTTTGTCTTGTACGGCTGGTCTACTTGAAACCATAAAAGCCCCTTTAATATTGGAAAAGCGCTCCTTGCGCGGTAGATTAAAATGGGGCTTGGTATCCCTTGTCCTTTCTAGGGCGTGCTCGGTTGGAAGGCCAAAATATTTGCTTATAACCTCTGCCAGCAAATTTGCTTGATTAAAACCCCGCTTTTGCTCTCGCTTCCTATGAAGAGGAACCGGAATAACAGAATCTATTTCTTCTATACACAGGGTTGAGGTGTGACTTAAGTATTTGACCAAAAGAATTCCCAGCGGGGTTGCCAAGCTTTTGCGTCCAGCAAATTTGAAGCGATGGATTGCGCTGCGCAGTACCCCCTCGTAGCTTCCCGCACTATAGATCCCCAGTGAAGGCTTCATAAATTGGATTTGCGAAAAACAATCAGTACAAAGAGGTTCTGGCGTATCTTTTTTGCAAACCTCGCACTTGGGAGGGAAAACTAGATTCAATAATGAATTAAAAAAGTCTTTCATTTTTAATTTTAGATCTTTTCCATTGTTAATTGCTAACCATTATAGCATATGCTATCATATGCACACCATGAGCTGGGAAGAGATACTAGAACTTTTGGACCAAGGTGAAGGCCAGTCGGTTGAATTTGAAAAAACCATTCCTTCTGAAGATGATATTGCCCGCGAATTTGTTGCTTTTTCCAATGCAGATGGCGGCAAAATCATTTATGGATTAGACGATAAGAATAAGCATCTGGTTGGGATTGAGAACCGCTCAGATCTTTCTGATTGGTTAGAAGATATTGGCAAAAAACGCTGCTCTCCTCTGGTTTCACCAACTATTTCTCTTATTGAAAAGGCAGACAAACAAATTGCGGTTATAACCATCCCGGAGGGTGATGATAAGCCTTACCGCTGTGATGAAATTTGCTATGTGCGTGATGGAAACGTCTCACGGCCGGCCAAAGAAAACGAAGTCAAGGAATTAACTAACCCTTGGTCAGGAAAAGGATTAAATAAGCGACAAATTCGGGCTATGCAAATGATTGCCGAGCATGGCAATGTCAGTAACCGAGAATACCGCGAAGCCTTTAGTGTTTCCCATAAAACAGCCCATATTGAGCTAACGATGTTGGTTGATAAAAGATTGGTTTTAACTGAAGGAGCCGGAAGATCCACTCGCTACATTCTGCCGCTTTCCCCTGATGAATAACTAATATCTAATTTCTAATTTTCCAATCTCTAATTTCTAACAATTGCCTTCTCACACGTCTTAATGATGCGCATCATCATCTTGACCGCCAAAACGGGATATTTGCCAACCGAGGTTTCTTCCGATGTCATAATATAATTAGTCCCCTCAAATATGGCATTGGCCACATCAGAAACCTCTGCCCGGGTCGGGGTTTCGTCAGAAACCATGGATTCAAGCATTTGCGTGGCAACGATAACGGGTTTTTCAAAAGAGTGGCATACTTTAATGATTTGTTTTTGAATAATGGGAACATTCTCTAAATCAACCTCGACGCCAAGGTCACCGCGTGCAACCATTACTAGATCGGATACCCTAACAATCTCCTTAATATTTGCAACTGCTTCTGGCTTTTCTATTTTGGCAATAATCGGAATATTGCTTTTCTTGGCTTTGAGTATGTGCTTAAGGGCTAAAACATCTTTTGGATGGCGCACAAAGGATAAAGCAATAAAATCAACCTTTTGTGAGATTGCCCAGGCAATGTCTTTCTTGTCTTTGTTCGTTAGCGAAGGAAGAGATAATTGAGTGCCAGGCAGATTTACGCCTTTGTTTTCTCCTAGCTCCCCACCATCTAATACCTTGCAGAAAACGCTATCGCCTCTTTTCCTTATAACCTTTAATTCAATTGTCCCATCCTGCAAGAAAATTGCACTACTCATTTTTATATCTTTTATGACCGAAGGGGGTGAAATTGAAATTATATTTTCGTCCCCCAAAACTTTTTTGGAGGTCAAAGTTAGAAATTTATTTTTCACCAAGCAGATTTTTTTCTCTTTCAATAAACCAGTTCGGATCCTTGGACCTTGGAGGTCAACCAAAATAGGCGTTTCTGGGCTTATTCTTCTGATGGTTTTTATGCGCTTTGATTGGTCGCTTAAAGTTCCATGGGAAAGATTCAAGCGTGCCATGTCCATTCCAGCGCTGACCATTTGCGCTAGGATCTTTTGGCTATCACTAGCTGGCCCAATGGTGCAAATAATTTTAGTACGCCGCATAATAGGTTAAGATTTTAACATAAGAGACCCCTCTTTACAATCTGTGTAGCTTTGCTATAATGACATCTTGTTTGATGAGAAAGGAGTTTTAAGATGCGACAACCAATTATGGCTGGAAACTGGAAAATGAATAAGACCGAACACGAAGCAGCTGACTTCGTAAAGGAATTAAAACCTCGGGTTTCGGGCATATCCAATTGCACTATCCTGATTTGCCCGCCTTTTTGTAATTTGTCCAAGGTCCATGATGAAATTGTTGACAGCAATATCCAGTTAGGCGCACAAAATCTATTTTGGGAAGACAAGGGTGCTTTTACGGGTGAAATCTCAGCTCCCATGCTTAAATCGGTTGGCTGCACCTATGTAATTGTCGGCCATTCTGAAAGACGACAATATTTTGGTGAAACCGATGAAACAGTTAATAAGAAGATTAAAGCTGCCCTAGCGCACCACTTAAATGCTATCGTTTGTGTTGGAGAAACGCTAGAACAAAGGGAAAAAGAGCAAACCTTTAAGGTGATTGAAAAACAGGTTAAAGAGGGATTAAAAGGGTTAGAAAGCAGCGACTTTAAAAATATAGTAATTGCCTATGAACCAATTTGGGCAATTGGAACGGGTAAAACCGCCACCCCAGCTCAGGCAGAAGAAATCCACGCTTTTATCCGCAAATTATTGCCAAAAGAGGTAGCTGCTGAGGTCAGGATTCTTTACGGGGGATCGGTTAAACCAGAAAACGTTAAGGAACTAATGGGACAGCCAGATATTGATGGCGGCCTGGTTGGCGGAGCAGCCCTTAAGGCTGATTCATTCGAACAATTGATCAAATATTAAGTTTGGATCCCTTCGCTTTCACACCACTGATCAATTAAGCTTCCCAATTGATCGGGTGTGGTAGCTTCATCAATTATATTTGACCAAGCTTCCCACTTAAATTCTGAATAAGTTTCACGAGTAACATTTGATGTTGGTCGTCCAATTTTTCTTTTAAGACCTCCTATTTTTGCCGTTGCCATAGCATGCCATTGATCCAACTCCTCAACCGCTGATGCTTTTTCAATTAAACACGGCATAACATGATTAGGATAAAATACGGTACTTGTGAAATTTAACTGAGACAAGAGATCTTCCGCGCGGTCCTGAAGCACTCCCGATTTGTCCCCCTTTCGTGCAGAAAGTATGTTTTCTAAACGATCTCCTGGGACAGAATTTGTGCGAAATTCCAACGCATCATCAACACGAATTGTTATTTTTCGACCTCGATGTAAAACCCTTGCTCCAATTCCGCTTCCACGCATATCTCTGCCAAATCTAACTCCGCTTACCATCTCTAATCCTCCTTCGAGGCCTTTTCAGGGCTCGCCTACTTATCGACAGTCCTCCCAGAAAATTTCACTATTTTTAAAATCTCCCAAAAGAATTAATTAATGATTAATTCTTACAACTCCGATGCCAATCGAGATGTCGTCAACACGGCATAAAGATTCCACTTTTTTTTGTATAAAAATTGTGGTAAAATGCTTTGTTGTTAGAAAATAGAAGGGGGAATAAAATGACAAAGGAAAAATATCTATATGAAGAATTAGGGTTGGTTAATACTAAGGAAATGTTTAAGGGGGCCATGGCCGGTGGCTATGCTATCCCGGCTTATAATTTCAATAATATGGAGCAGCTGCAGGCAATTGTCAAAGGTTGTGCAGAAAGCGGCTCCCCGGTAATTCTTCAGGTATCAAGCGGGGCCAGAAAGTATGCTAACCAAACCCTGCTGCGTTATATGGCAGAGGGAGCAGTTCAAATGGCAAGAAAGGATCTAAAGAGCAATATCCCTATTGCCCTTCACCTTGATCATGGTGATACCTTCGAGCTGTGTAAATCCTGTATTGAGTCTGGCTTTTCATCGGTTATGATTGATGGTTCTCACCTACCCTATGAGGAAAATGTAGCTTTAACTAAAAAAGTTGTTGACTATGCCCACAAGCATGGCGTAACGGTTGAAGCTGAATTAGGGGTTTTAGCTGGGATAGAAGATGAAGTAAAACATGAAAAATCCAATTACACTGACCCAAATGAAGTAGAGGATTTTGTTAAAAGAACCGGAGTTGATTCCTTGGCTATTTCAATTGGAACCTCACATGGAGCCTATAAATTTAAACTTAAACCAGGAGAAAGTGTGCCCCCCTTACGTTTTGATATATTAGAAGAAGTTGAAAAAAAGCTTCCGGGTTTCCCCATTGTGCTTCACGGGGCCTCGTCAGTTCTTCCAAAATATGTAAACATGATTAACGAAAATGGCGGCAAATTAGAAAATGCAGTTGGTGTACCAGAAGATCAGCTGCGATCCGCAGCCAAATCCGCAGTCTGTAAAATTAATATTGATAGCGATGGTCGCCTAGTTGTCACTGCTCTTATACGCAAGGTTTTTAAAGATAAGCCTTCCGAGTTTGATCCGAGAAAATATCTAGGGCCAGCTCGCGAGGAATTAAAAGATATGATTGTCCATAAGAATAAAGAGGTTTTAGGTTCTGCAGAAAGAGCATAGCTAAAAGGAGCAAAAAATGTCAATAAAAAGAGTTGGAATTTTAACTGGTGGTGGGGATTGCCCGGGACTGAATCCAGTTATTCGGGGGGCGGTAAGAAAGGGAATTGAGGTCTATAACTATGAGATGGTGGGTCTTTTTCATGGATGGGCTGGTCTTTTAAACATGGATTCGAGTCCATTAAACCTTCGCTCGGTTTCCGGCATTTTACACCGTGGTGGGACCATCCTTGGAACCTCTCGTACTAATCCGGCAAAAATTGAGAATGGTTATGAAATAGCAAAGGAAAACTTTAAGAAAATGAAATTGGATGCTTTGATTGCTATTGGCGGAGAAGATACCTTGGGCGTTGCCAACAAGCTTTGCAAAATGGGACTTCACATTGTGGGGGTTCCCAAAACGATTGATAATGACCTGTGCGCAACTGATTTTACCTTTGGCTTTGATACTTCGGTAAATATCATCATGGAAGCTATTGATCGCTTACATACCACAGCAGAATCCCATGATCGTGTTCTGGTGGTTGAGGTTATGGGGCGCCATGCCGGATGGTTGGCTGTGTATGGTGGCATGGCAGGCGGAGCTGATGTAATACTTATTCCAGAGGAGCCTTTTGATTTAGGTGAAGTTTGTGATCTCTTAAAGAAACGCCATAAACGGGGTAAGAATTTTAGTATTGTAGTTGCTGCAGAAGGGGCCCAGCCCAAGGAAGGTGCTGAAGGCGGCGAATTTTTTACTCAGGATAAAAGCCTGGATGCTTTTGGTCACGTTAAACTGGGAGGAGTTGGAGATACCCTGGCTAAAGCCATTGAAAAGAAGACTGGTTTTGAAACCCGTTCGGTGGTTTTAGGACATATCCAGCGCGGAGGATCCCCTACTGCCTTTGATCGAGTCCTTGGTACAAGATTTGGCGTGGGATCCATTGATCTAGTTCACAAAGGGGATTTCGGAAAGATGGTTGCCTTGCAAGGTAATAAGATTGTAGCAGTTCGGCTCGAAGAAGCAGTAGCCAAGCTTAAAACCGTGGATAAAGAACTCTATGAATTAGCTAAGGTTTTCTTTGGCTAAAAAAGGGGACGGACACCCTTTTAGGTTGCCAGCATATTGGCCAGTCTAAGCTCATCCAAATCAATCTTCTTTTTTATATTAATCAATTTGCTTATCGGACAAAGGCTTACTTTATCTGAAAGAGCACCGACTAGATAACCACACTTTCCCGCCAGCATCACCTCAACGGCTGCCGCACCTAGCTTACAAGCTAATTCGCGACTAAAAGCACTGGGAGAACCGCCGCGCTGTACATAACCAAGGTTAGTTACCCTAACTTCAATATTAAGGGAATCCTTTAGGTATTTGGCGGTTTTATTAACTGCATTACAACCCTCGGCTACAACTATAATAAAACTTTCTTTTCCACGTTCGTGCCCTCTTTTAATCATTTTAGCCAGGTTCTTAAGATCATACTTTACTTCAGGAATAATGATTGCTTCTGCTCCCGAGGCAAGGCCAGCATCTAAAGCAATAAATCCATTGTGTCTTCCCATAACTTCTATGACAAAGACCCGCTCATGGGAGGTAGCGGTGTCGCGTATCTTATCCATTGCTTCAACCGCCGTATTAACCGCCGTATCAAATCCCACCGTATAGTCTGTTCCGGGGATGTCGTTGTCAATGGTTGCCGGGATAACGTTTACGGGAATTCCAAATTCCTGCATGAAAGCATAAGATGAGTGCATGGACCCGTCTCCACCAATTACCACCATGCCGTCTATGTCACGCAGCCTTAATTCGTTGTAGGCCATTTTACGGCATTGTTTTTTGCGAAATTCAGGGGTACGGCGGGTATGCAGGATAGTCCCACCTTTATTGATAATACCGCTGACCGATTTAGGACCCATCTCTTTCACTAAACCATTAATTAAACCATACCATCCCTTTTCAATTCCCCAAACCCTTATCCCATAATAGATAGCGGTTCGAACCACTGCGCGGATTGCCGTGTTCATACCCGGCGCATCGCCGCCTGGGGTTACAACCGCCAGTGATTTTATTTTCGCTTTTTGCTTTTTGGCCATGTTTTGCCTCCTCTCTTTTCTTCTCAAAGGTATATTACCATATTAAAATTTAATAAAAAAGAGTGAAATTTTTTAGAAAAGGTACCGACATATGATTATGGAACCTGCGAATGAATTCGCGGTTCAAATAAAAAATCAACAGAATTAATTCTGTTGAT
>JABMSE010000009.1 GCA_013204645.1 Candidatus Saganbacteria bacterium
ATAAAGTTGTACACCTTTATGATAGAATATTTAAGACGAACTATGATCTGGATGGGGAAAGGGGGATGAGGGAAGGGGAAGAATATTTTATAAAAGATCTGGAAATAAAAGAGCGCCTCCTAAGAGCTGGTTTCAGAAACATAAAAAAGAAATACTTTTGGACGCAATGGGCACTCAATCATCTCTTTGTGGCTTCTAAGTAGTTCTCATGCAAAATAGTATGTTAAGATTGAGATAATGAAAAAACTATCGATTATTATGCCAGTGTTTAATGAGGAATCCACCATCAGTGAGGTTATTGACAAAGTACTGGCAGTAGATCTCCCGGTTGAGAAGGAGTTGATCGTGGTAAATGATGGCTCCAGTGATATAACCGGGGATATAATTGATGAACACCCCTCAACCAAACGGAATCTGATAAAAGTATATAACCACGAGAAAAATCACGGCAAAGGAATGGCAATCAGAACCGGACTAAAATATGTTAGCGGCGATATGGTCATTATTCAGGATGCAGACCTGGAGCTTGATCCAGAAGAATATAAGAAATTAATCGCACCTATACTTAAGGACAATGCACAAATTGTCTATGGCTCAAGGTTTTTGAACTCTCCCTCAAAAAACATTCCCCTCATGACAATACTAGTTAATAAATTATTAGCCTTAACCACAAACCTTTTATTTGGCAGCCACCTAACTGATGAAGCAACTTCCTATAAGATTTTTAGCACTGAGCTCTTAAAATCCTTTAATCTAAAGTGCATCGGCTTTGAGTTTTGTCCAGAGGTAACGGGAAAGGCTCTGCAGAGGGGAATGACAATTGTTGAGGTTCCTATAAAATATAATCCTAGAAATAAACAGGCCGGCAAAAAACTAAGGCTTTTTGATGGAATTATTGCGGTCTATACGTTAGTTAAATATCGCTTCGCTAAGAACTAAAAAGGGGATTTGATTGTGGCAGTTGATTTTCGCTCAGTTATAGAACATCTTAGATTTGTGATAGCCAAGCCAAAGGTTTTCTTTCGCATAACCTACTATGCCGCAAGAAAAGTGTTTTTCAATAAAGACGCTTTGCGCACCGTCGATTGGGCACTGACCTATGATTGCAATTCTAAGTGCATCATGTGTTCCTGTGCGGGGATGAGAAACCCTAAGCGCAAAAATCTAACCCTTGAGCAAATAGGAAAAGTTTGGCCCCAGTGCCTAAGCCTGGGAGCCTCGCATGTTAACCTAACCGGAGGGGAACCACTCTTGCGCAATATTGATGAGCTCTCTCAAATCATCCGCATCTTTAATCAAGGCCGAAAGGCCCTAGTTTCATTGGTAACTAATAGCTTGATCTTAACCAGGGAAAAACTAGAAAAATTGAAACGGGCAGGACTAGACTTTATTGTTTTAAGTATTGAAAGCACAGATGCCGGTATAAATGATGGTATACGGGGTATGCCCGGACATCACAAGAAAGTGATGGATGCTATTTCTTGGGCAAAGGATTTAGGATTGATAATTTGTTTGAGTAGTGTAGTAACCAGGGACAATATCGATAAGTTGGGGCCGATGATCGACTACACAAACAAAATAGGATCATTCTTTTTGCTCTGTCAGGTATCGGCCTCGGGTAAGTGGCAAGACAGAAAAGACAAGAAAATACTGCATGAACATATCGACAAATTCAACAAACTATTAGAAATTCCCCATCTCAGATCAGACTTTATTTTGAATTTTAATGGTAGAATGGGATGTCCGGGGGGCAAGGAAAGGATTTATATTACGGCTTTTGGAGATGTAATGATGTGTCCGCAAGTGCAAATTAGCTTTGGAAATGTTTTGAAAGAGCCGCTTGCCGAGATTTGGCAAAAAATGCGTTCTTTCCCTGCCGTCAAAAAACACTTCTCAACTTGTAAACAGGCTTTTGATCCGGAATTCATTAAAAATTATATTGAACCATTAAAAGGTCATTATCCATTGCCACTCGAAATTAACGATCAAATTTTTGATTCGAAACGAGAAAATTAAAGATGGAACTTTCAATAATTCTAGTTAATCATAACGCAAAAAAAATGACCATCGATTGCATTTTCTCTATCTTAGCCAAAACCCATGGCAGCTATGAAATCATCCTAATTGACAATGCTTCAACCGATAATTCTATCCAAGCCATTAAGCGAAAATTTCCAAACGTAACAATAATAGCCAATGCTATAAATTATGGTTTTGCCCAAGCAAACAATCAAGGGATTCGACGAGCCCAAGGGAAATATGTGGCACTGCTTAACAATGACACTCTCTTGAAGAATAATGCCTTTGATAAAATGTGTGCTTTCATGGATAAAAACCCCCAGGTTGGAGTTGGCACCTGCAAACTTTTTGATGGCGATGGGAAAACAATTCAGCGTAATTGCCGCTCATTTCCAACACCCATTGGTGCAATGTTCGGGCGTACATCTTTATTAACTAAAATCTTACCGAATAATCCTATTTCAAAGAGAAACTTATTGTCAGATTGGAATTATAATTCACTGCGCAATATCGATTGGGCATCCGGAGCAATGCTCTTAATTCGACAAGAGGTTCTTGAGCAAATCGGATTGCTGGATGATAATTTTTTCATGTACTGGGAAGACACTGATTTTTGCAAAAGGGCAAAGGAGGCTGATTGGAGAATTTGTTTTTTTCCGGAGGCTGAAATAATTCATTTTGTCGGAGGGGGAGGAGGCGGTAGAGCCCTGAGGTTAAAATTATATACTATGTTTCAAATGCATCGTTCAGCTTATTATTATTTTTTAAAACATCATTTCAGCCATATTTTTGAGCCTTTGGCCATAATAACCTTTATGGGCCTCCTTATCTTAGTTGCCTTTAAGGGTTTCATTGAAACCTTACTTTTTCTATGCCGGAAAAACTTTTTGACTAATAAAAAATTGTAATATATAATATCTTAAGTGATTCAGTTTGTATTTATATTTTTAATGGGCTTTGTTTTGTCCCTTCTTTTTACTCCGGTAGCTAAGTTTTTAGCTTACAGGTTTAATTTTATTGACCAACCAGGATTTCGCAAAATACACGCAAAACCTATTCCACGTTTAGGTGGTTGGGTAATTTTTGCCTCCCTTATGATTGCTTTAGTATTTTCGAAAATAGACATTCGCTGCTATTTGGGTGTTTTGCTGGTTGGGCTTCTTTTTCTTCTTTTTGGCTTAATTGATGATAGGGGCATTGAAATCCGCGCCCGTTATAAGATTACGGCTCACTTGGCGTTTTCTCTTATTTTTGTCTTAATTTCTGGGATATCTTTTAATCTTTTCAAGATAAATCTGATCAATTTGGGTTTAACGGTATGTTTTATTACCTTTATGACTAATTCTCTCAATATGTTGGATGGCATGGATGGCTTAGTTTCTGGCGTGGCAACACTCGCCGCCCTTTTCTTCTGTGTTTTAGCCTTAAATAATAACCTTCCTTCTCTAGCCTTGCTTACCGTTGCCTTTGCCGGTTCTACCTTGGGTTTTTTAAGGTATAATTTCAATCCCGCCTCTATTTTCTTAGGGGAGGGTGGTTCTACTTTTATTGGTTTTATTTTGGCGGTGATTGCCTTAAATTTAAAGATTTTTAAGCTTTGGAACATTGCCCTTCTTTTAAATGTACCTCGCCTCCAGTTTGTCTCCTTTTTGATCCCTTTGATTATCCTTGGTATCCCCATCTTTGATACATTTTTTGTTTTTATGAATCGCTTTTTTCACAATGTAAAAATGAGCACCCCAGGTAAAGATCACGCCCATCATAGAATTCATCTCATGGGACTTTCTCAAAAAATAACTGTTTTGGCTATCTATGGAGTTCAGATTATGCTCGGTGCGATTGCTTTAGCTATGGTAAATTCAACTTTTCAGCAGTTCGTATCATTGTTGGTAATAGTTTTCGTATTAGCCTTTTTTGCCTGGGTATTTTTATTAAGGGTGGAGGCTTATCCATCTTCTGATTCAGCTTAACCTCTTGACAAAGAACAATTTTGCATGCTATTATATTAGCACTCTCACTCAGTGAGTGCTAATGATTCGCATCACAACGTAAAACGTAAAGAAGGGGGTGACAATATGGCAAAGAAGAATCTGACTCCACTTGGTGATCGGGTAGTAGTTAAGCCCGAGCCCGAAGAACAGAAAACAAAGTCTGGCATTGTTCTTCCTGATTCAGCTAAAGAAAAGCCTTCGGAGGGCACCGTAGTAGCAGTAGGATCAGGCAGAGTGTTGGATAGCGGTCAAAGGGTTGCAGTAGAAGTTAAAATTGGAAACCGGGTAATCTATAGCAAATATGGCGGAACAGAAATCAAGATTGATGGTGAAGAATATATCATCTTGTCTGAACGCGACATTTTAGCTATAAAATCTTAAAATTTAAGGGGGTGCACTAAATGGCTGCTAAAGAAATGTTATATATGGACGACGCCTGGAAAAAGTTACAAACTGGTGTCAGTAAAATTGCCGATGCAGTAAAGGTCACGTTAGGGCCGCGCGGCAGAAATGTTGTTCTGGAAAAGAAGTGGGGATCGCCTACTATCACCAATGATGGTGTAACTATTGCGAAAGAGATCGATCTTGAAGACCCTTACGAAAATATGGGTGCCCAGCTTTTGAAGGAAA
>JABMSE010000081.1 GCA_013204645.1 Candidatus Saganbacteria bacterium
CGGGCTATTTATGGGCAGCGGTATTCGCTTAATTAATCAACCACAACCCCTGACAATTAAAAACTACCCCTCCTCCTACAAGAAGTAAAGATTTAAAGAAGATAAGCGGCAATTATTTTTTAGTCCTGGCAACGCGGAACCCAAAACCGTTGAGCCGGTACCCGGGACGATTCTCAAAGCGAGATTCCGCCCACAAGAGGACGGGACCGTTGTCGCACCAAGAACCGCCACGGAGAAATGCTTCCTTTGTCCATTCCCAAACATTTCCTATAAGATCATGTATTCCTTCAGGACTTACCCCAGCTGGCTTTGATTTTACTGGCCGCATTCCATTTATTCCTCCATCCACATAATATACTGCTTTTTCATGGTCAAGCTCATCTCCCCATGGCCTTTTCTTTCTGTTTCTTCCAGCTGCTGCTCTTTCCCATTGCATTTCACTTGGAAGGTCTTCTCCTGTAATAAGCCTACAAAAGGCATTAGCCTCGATCTGGCTTACGCATACTAATGGGCAGTTGTCTTTTTCTTCTTCTGCTACATCTTCTGCGATTGTTTCCAGTGATTTTTGTATTACTTCCTCAACCGAGTAGCCAGAAACAGTAAAAATAGCTCTGACTTCTTCTCCTCTTAGCTCTAAAAGTTTTCTCATCATGCCTATAGTAAAAACCGTTTCTGCCAGTTCAAATGATTCAATAGTAGCCCGCTCCCCCTGATAGATAAACTCTCCCCCTTCTACTGGCTTAAACACAATTCCAATTTGCTCAGCAAGGCTTATGCCCCCTGGCAAAGCCTTAAGGATTTCAGCAACTCTTCCTTGCTCTAAAGCCACTATAATCTTTTGCCTTACCATGGCAAGTCCATATTTCCTTAAGTCATCAGCTAATACTTCTCTTAATGCTTCTCTGTCTTGAGGATCGTTTGTTTCTACCCTTTCTCGCAAAGAAGCAGCTTCTGGAAGGCCTAAACCTTCCAAGCTATCTACCATATTGAAGGATATTAGTTTTAGGTTATGCATTTCTATGTCTCTTTGTCGCTATGTTCCTATGTCACCATGCTGCTGTGTTGCTATGTTGGCTAGTGGGACACAGAAACACAGTGACACAGCAACATAGTGGTATTCGTGCCTGCCACCATATATTTGTCGTTAATTTTAGCGGGGAATTTCACTTTTTTTGCAAATAATATTGAGGGGCCCGCGCGGACGTCGCGGCCACGCAGTCAGGCAGTCGTGTGGTCTAACAGTCTTGCGGTCTGACGGTCTTCTTAAGTCCTACTAGCTTTCTTCTTCAACTCCGCTGCTTTATCGGTTTTTTCCCAAGGCAAATCTAAGTCCAGTCTTCCAAAGTGGCCGTAGGCCGCAACTTGTTTGTAAATTGGCCGGCGAAGCTTTAAGTGTTTTATGATCAAACCTGGGCGTAAATCAAAAACGCTCTTTACGAGTTCGGCAATCTTGGCGTCGGGAATTTCCCCTGTTCCAAAAGTGTCAATCATGACGGAAAGGGGTCGCGCAATACCAATGGCATAAGCAATCTGGACTTCACAACACTTGGCTAGCCCAGCAGCTACAATATTTTTAGCAACCCAGCGTGCAGCATAGGTTCCAGAGCGGTCAACTTTTGTTGGATCCTTTCCAGAAAAAGCACCACCACCATGACGAGAATATCCCCCATAAGTATCAACAATGATTTTTCGGCCCGTAACCCCGCTGTCCCCTTGCGGCCCACCAATCACAAACCTACCCGTAGGGTTAACATAATATTTCATCTTGTCATGCACCATTGATTCAGGCAGGATGGGCAGAATTACGCGCTCAATAATATCTGATTTGATCTTATCTGTCGCCACATCCGGAGCATGTTGCGCAGCAATTAAGACGGTATGGATTCTAACTGGCTTATCATCTTCGTATTCTATAGTAACCTGAGATTTGCCATCGGGACGAAGATAAGACAGTTCTCCAGTTTTTCTAACGTCGGCCAGTTTTTTTGCCAATTTATGTGATAAAACAATTGGCATCGGCATAAGCTCTTCTGTTTCATCACAGGCAAAACCAAACATAAGGCCCTGGTCGCCTGCACCCAAATTTTCAAGATCTTCTTTTACTACTTCCCCACCCCTGATCTCTAAAGCCTTATCAACCCCACGCGCAATATCTTTGGATTGTTCTTTGATGGCTACCATAACACCGCAGGTTTCATAATCAAAGCCATATTTGGCTCGGGTGTAGCCAATATCCTTTATGGTTTTTCTGACAATCTGGGGCATATCAACATAACAGCCGGTGGTTACTTCTCCGGCTACCACACACAAGCCATTTGTAACCAATGTTTCAACTGCTACACGACCCGGGGGATCTTTCTCCATAATGGCATCTAAAATGGCATCGGAAACCTGATCGCAGACTTTATCGGGGTGACCTTCGGTAACTGATTCTGAGGTAAATAGATGAGTCTTTTTCATTTCTTATCGCCTCCCTCATACGAGCGGACCGGCAAATCCAATGAAACTTGCGGGCTCATATTAAATTATGCACAAAGTATACATTGAGTCGGTTTGCTTTGTCAACCTGAAGAATATATAATGGTACTTCAAAATGGGAAATTTAAGCGAACATTTTAATAACAAGGATTTTGCTTGCCGCTGCCCCAAATGCCGGGGTGAATACAGGATTCATTTGGGGCTCGTGGGGGCGCTGGAGCAAATCGGCGGCCATTTCAGAAAGAAAGTAAGGGTTCAATCAGCTTATTGGTGTGATGATTATTATGAAAGCTTAAAAAAAACTAAACGGAGCACTCACACCAAAGGCAAAGCCGCACATATCGTAATTGATGGAATACCTCCTCAAGATTTATTTAAGTATGCGGAAACTTTGCCGGAATTGCGCGGCATTATTTTTTATCCAAAAGAAAATTTTATTCACGTTGACACACGGATGGGTGACCCAGTGCGTACGGTTAAAGAAGGCACTGATTATTTCCCTCTGACACCTGACAAAAGAGCCAAATACGGTCTTTAGGCCCATGAAAAACACCTGGATAGAAAAATTCACAACCCACCTCAAAACCGAACGTAACTATTCAAAGCACACTGTCAGCAACTTTCAACGCGATCTTTTGTTTTTAGTTGACTTCCTCAAAAATAAAGAAATTGACCGGGGAACTGCCCGGGGATACCTCCTGGCCTTAGAGAAAAAACATTATTCTAGGCGCTCGATTGCCCGCAAGCTTTCCTCGTCCCGCTCTTTTTTTCGTTTTCTAATGCGCGAAAAATTGGTCAGCAAAAATCCCTTTGAAAACCTGCTCACCCCGAAACTCCCCAAAAAACTGCCCAATTTCCTTTATCCAGAAGAATTAAAATCCCTGTTTGAAATGCCAGACCTAAAATCTCCTTTGGGGATGCGGGATCAGGCAATTCTTGAAGTGATCTATGGAACCGGCCTACGCGTGGCTGAACTTATTAGGATAAATAAAAATGATATAAATTCTGATGAAGGCGAAATCAAGGTTTTGGGAAAAGGCGCTAAAGAAAGAATTGTCCTTTTTGGCTCCCATGCCAGAAATGCTTTACATAATTATATACAGAATGGCCGGCCAAAGCTTGCGGGAGACAAAAAAACTGCTGCCATTTTTATAAATCGCCGCGGCAGCCGATTAACTGCCCGCTCAATTGAAAGCATGATCGTTTTCTATGCCAAAAAGGCTGGTTTAACCAAGAAAGTTACCCCCCACACCCTGCGCCATTCCTTTGCCACCCATCTTTTAGCCGGCGGCGCAGACCTGCGTATGGTCCAAGAGCTACTTGGCCATGTTTCACTCTCCACCACCCAGGTCTACACCCACATCACCAAAGAAAGACTCAAAGAGGTCTACGATTCGGCCCACCCCAGAGCTACGCGTTAGAAAAAAGTGGGGACAGGTTCGACTTAATTAAGTTGAACCTGTCCCCACTTTTTAATTGTGCCAGGCTTCCCTTTCTATGCTATACTTAGCTCAACTTCCTTAAGGCGGTGAATAGCTTGAAAAATATCCACAGATTCCTCGGTTGTGTTATATTTCTTCTCGTTGTGTTATCTCTTCCAGCCCTGGCCCTCGATCCTTCAAAATGGGGCGTTGGGGTAAACTATGGTATAGTAAACCACTTCAAGTATTGGAACTGTGCCTCAACCGAGTCCGGAAGCGTATTACAAGTACAATACTCCTATGATTTTAATGATTTTTATACGGCGGCGCTGGACCTAGCTTTTATCGCTGACAGCAACACCTTTAACAATCCTTCTATTGGTACCTATACGCAAACCAGTGTCTATCTGGTTATAAATCACCTTTTCTATTTTCAAAAACGGGGAACCTTTGCCCCCTATTTAAAGTTTGGCACAGGGATCTACGCAGCGAATCTTTGGATAAAACAAAGCGCTGGTTTTTCTAGCCGGGGAAATGACGTAATGGCAGATTTAAACGCTGGCTGCGGAGCTGATTTTAATTTTGGGAAAAGCGCCTTAAATATAGACTTTAATATCCCTGGCCTGGGACATGAAATGTTTGCCGGCCAAGCCCTCAAAAACTACACAAATTTGCTAACCTTTGGCTATAAATACCACTTCTAATTAAAAGGGGACAGGTTCGACTTAATTTTGATACAATTTCTGCTTATATCATAAGAAAAACTGGTGAAGAATAACTGATCGGGGCAGCTACTTTCTATTTCTACTTATTTAGCGTTGAAACAGTAAAAAACGAGATTAAAAAAAGTCGAACCTGTCCCCATTTATTTTCCCCAAAAAGTGAAATCCGCCCCTCTTTGTCTCGATAAAGAAGCAGGAATAACTATGATCGCATTAAAAGGCATTGCTAGAGTAAATAATAAAACTATAAAAGCGCTAAAGTTAAGGCGCCCGGATCCATCAGATTTGCGAAGCCACAGACGAAATCTGCGGGGTTTGTGGGATGCTTTCACAACCCATATCTACGACGAAGTAAGCGGCTATGGCCAATGTTCAATTGTAGCGCAAAGAAGAGGTGATCTTTGCAATCTTCATTTAGAAGCCCAAGACGGCCATAGGACGAACACAATTTCGGATCCTTTAAGGATTGCCCAAAGAATGGTTGAGAGAGGATTGTATAAAATAACTTTTACTGAAACAGAAGATGCTTTCTGCGATGCCTCCTCAATTGAAAAGGCTCTCCTGGCGGTTTTATCCGAAGGCTTCTCCCCCATTCCAGAAACTGGGGTAGCTGTACTTGGCAACTTCTTTGTAGACCAAGCAACCGAAACGGGGCTTCCGGTACTTACCGACACAAGCTATGTTGTCCTTGAAACACCATCGCAAGAAATGACCCCAGCAGAGTTCAGGGCTGCCCTCCGACAAACTGACTCGGCTCCTGCTTGTCTAGCTATATTTAATGAAAGAGTGGTTCCTTACCATGAAAAAAGCGAATTAGCTCCTTTTGCTCAGGCTTTATTGGCCAAAGCTAAAAGGTTTAACGAATACCAACAAGATCTTGATTCAGCCATCATCATTTGGGAAGGAGTCTATCACGCAGATATTTCTCCTTCTGATAATAACAAAACAGTGCTGATCATGATGGATGTGGCTAACCAATATGCCCGTCAAAAAGAGGATAGGGATATTACTGCTTCGATAAAACTTTGGGTAGCGGTTTATAACTTCAATCACTCCGAAGGACAAAACCGGATAACTATAAGAACTATGATGGACGTGGCTAATAAACTTATTGATCATACCGCACCTAAAGATTCAAGAGATGTTGATTCAAGTGTTAAAATTTGGGTTGCTTCTCATGGTTTAAACGTTTCCCAAAAACACAGCGCCAGGGTTGTAAAAACTATGATGGACGTGGCCAACAAATTGGCCCGTTTAGATGATCCAAAAGAAGCAATTTATGGCGATGTCGAATCTGCGCTTAAGGTTTGGGATGCAGCTTATCGCTTTAATATTGATGAAAATGGGAAATTGAGAGTTGCAAAAACCATCCATGACGTAGCCGCCAAATACAAAGAGCTGCGCGAGGAACTAACCGTTCTCTTGGAAAGAGAAAAAAGGTATTTTGCGGATGCTCACTTTTATGGCATCGTTCTGTGCGGATTATACTATTTTGCAGATGATTTCGAACGCGTACTGGGTTTTATTGATACCCAACAAGGAGACAATCCCTCTTTCGTAGCAATGAAAGCCGATACCTTAAGAAAATTAAAAAGATATGATGAGTCTGTTAAACTTTGTTCAGGCGTCATAGAAGAATATACGGCCAGAACACCATTAACCCTTTTTCAAGTAGATGCTCTGGTTCAAGCTTTTTGTTGTAGAGGCTATTCTTATTATGAAAATGGTCGACAAGGTGGCCAACAAGAAGAACTCTGGCCAGCTGCCATTTCTGACTTTGATCGCGCTATTATGATTTCTGAAGTCTTCCGGCTGCCTGTCCCTCCGCGGGCTCACAGCGGTCGCGGTTTTGTGTTTCGATCCATGGGAGAAGAAGACAAGGCAGTCGCTGCCTTTAGCGCCGCCTTGGCCGGTGATAAAGATAACGTGAAAGCTCTGCGACAACTTGAGCGAGGATCCTAATCCGAGACCACGTAGATGAGATCGTCAGTGCTTGAGTCAGCATAGCTAATGTGGACGCGGCCGTCGGAGCCCAGCGCTAGTGAACAGTACTGGTTATAACCAACATCATCTATAGTTGTTACAACCCAATCTCCGCCAGCATGCGTAGCATACATCAGGGTATTAGTGAAGTTTTCCTGAAAACAAATATGAACTCCACCGTAAACATCAATTGCAATGGAAGTATCTTCTCCGGGATAACCTACCCCCACCAACTCATCCACCCAAACCCCTGATGAATTGGTTGCATATCTTAGTTGATCAAGGGTCTTATCATAATAACTAATGTGCACCCTACCTTCTGAATCCAGTGCTATATCTTTGCACTGCTTGTAGCCGCTAATTGCCAGCACTTGCTCACTGCCTCCCCAAGAGCCAAACGCACCCGTAATGTAATTTAAAGCCTTATTCCCAAGCAACCCATAGGCATAGGCAATATGGACATTATCGCTTTGGTCAACAGCTATGGCCGTATCTTCGGAAACATTACCAGCATCGACAATTTCTTGGACCCAGGCACCCCCAATAGAATTGGTAGCATACATTAAGTCCCCACTACAATCTTCAAAAAAACTAATGTGCGCATAATTGCTGCTATCCAGCGCGATTGAGGTATAAAATTTAGTGTTAGGTGAAATATTAATGTCGGTCGGGATCGCCCAGGCTCCGCCAGTATTTGTAATATATCTCACTCTCCGGTCTGCTCCATTAACATAAGTATAACTAATATGGGCTTCTCCAGCTGGACTCACCGCCAACGAGGTGTGCATCCCCACATTGTTAATGTGGTCCAACGTGGAGGTATTCCAGCTACCATCGTTATAAGCAAACCTAAGATCGAGCCCTTTTGAATCATAATGGGCAATATAAACATTATCACTATTATCCAAGGCAATTGATGAATAAAAACCATAGCTAGTGCTCGTCCCATCTCCATCCTCTACTATTTCAGAACTAAAAGAAATATCAGCCGTGGTAAAAATCCACATATAATCTGCAACTAAGGGATTTCCCGCCAGATCCGTAACCGACGAATGAACAGTTACTATGTACGGCACTCCATAAGACAGATAATTATCTGGGGTAAAAGTAGCAGTTTTAGTACCTAGATCATAGGCAACTGTTCCAGTTACTGGTACCCCCAGTGGACAATCAACGGTAAAGGAAGTTGAATCAATGGTCGCGGGATCCATATCTTCATCGAAGGTGGCCTGAAGGGTTATCCCGGTTCGAGCAATTCCTGTAGCACCGTCCGCAGGATTAACGCTTGTGATATTGGGTGGAGTCGTATCAGGAATGGTTGAGGTGGTAGTTGAAGTGGTAGTGGTAGTGGTAGTGATAGTTGAGGTGGTGGTGGTGGTCGTTGTTGTTGTAACAACGGAAGTTGCTTCGGGCTCTACAACCGTACCGCAACCTAAAACCAACAAGCTCAGCCCTAAGGCTATTGCAAATATACCTACTAAATAGCGTTTCACCATATATATATTATACCATAATTAGCGGTGCCAGGCACTCCTTTCAGGCACTACTTTATGACCTGGATATTCCTTTAGCGTCAAACACAAACTGGTGTCTGGCACCAATTATTGACATGCAACCCTAAAATCAAGTATAATGGCCCCTTGTTGTCCCGTCCCGCTTTAGCGGGATCCTGAAAGATTATGAAAATTGACCTGACGGAATTGCTTGAAAAGGTTGGGAATGACGCTGATATCGAAGAAAGCGAAGAAATTAGCTTCCCAGAGGATAACCTCAACCTAACGAGCCCTGTCGCCATGAAGTTGCATTTGGTAAATATAGGAAGTTCTGTCCTAGTTGAGGGAAAGGTAACTACTGAAGCCCAACTCGAATGCTCAAGGTGCCTTGAAAAATTTAAATTCCCCCTTTCAATAGATATTGAGGAGGAATTTACAAAAGAGCTTTTTATTGCCAGCGGGAGTAACGAAATAGAATTAAAAGAAGGAGATTTTACGGGAACCATTGAAAGAGATAATACGATCGATCTTGCGGAATTAATTAGGCAGGATCTTTTGTTAGCGTTACCAATAAAAACCCTTTGCGCACAAGATTGCAAAGGGATTGGAGGAAAATAAACTATGCCAGTACCCAAAAAGAGACACTCAAATTCTAGACAAGGAAAAAGGAGGGCATCAAATTATAAGTTGGCCCCGGCTACTCTTAGCCGCTGCGCAACTTGCGGGGCTGCGGTGCTCCCTCATCATGCTTGCCCATCCTGCGGCAACTATCGTGGCCGACCGATTTTAAAACTTAAAGCAGAAAAGAACACTGAAAAGAAAACTGAAAAAAAGGAAAAACCTTCCAAGAAGACTAAGGGCAAGGAGAAAAAGTAAGTGGTAAGAATCGCAGTAGATGCGATGGGGGGCGACTTTGCCCCTTCTGAAATTGTCAAAGGTGCAATCCTTGCTAGCCAAGAATTATCAGTCGAAGTTATTTTAGTTGGAAACCCAGAAAAGATTAATTCCGAACTGCGCAAATACGGTGAAAAAGGAAAAATCCCCATCGTTTCTGCCTCCCAAGTAATAGAAATGGATGAGGCCCCAGCCCAAGCAGTTAAGCAAAAAAAAGACGCCTCTATCAATGTTGCAGTATCTCTTGTAAAACAAGGCAAAGCAGATGCGGTTGTGTCAGCCGGAAACACTGGCGCAATTATGGCAGCTGCCCTTTTTAAACTGGGAAGGATCCCAGGAATTGAACGCCCGGCCATTGCTACTGAATTTCCTCTCCCCTCCGGCACGGTCTTACTCCTAGATATGGGCGCCAACGTCGATTGCAAACCAAAAAATTTAGAGCAATTTGCAATTATGGGAAACCATTATGCAAAACAGGTCCTCCACATTAAAAATCCTCGCGTAGGGCTTTTAAATATTGGAGAAGAAAAAGAAAAAGGCAACGAATTAACTCGTGAGACCTGGCCGCTCCTAAAACAATTACCAATTAATTTTATTGGCAATCTTGAGTCCAAAGAAATCTTGCGCGGCAAGGCAGATGTTGTGATCTGTGATGGCTTTGTCGGCAATCTCATTTTAAAGTTCTCAGAGAGCTTGGTTTCTTCCATGTTCCAAATTATAAAGACGGAGCTCTCACGAGGAATCATGAACAAAATCGGAATGGCCTTTCTCATGCCTACCCTCTTTCGCTTGCGCAAGAAACTTAGCTACGACGAATATGGCGGGGCTCCCCTCCTGGGAACCAACGGAGTTGTTTTTAAGGCCCATGGCCGATCGAAAGCTTTGGCAATTAAAAATGCTATCCGTGAAACGGCTGAAGCAGCTAAAGGTAATATGACCCAAAAGATTGGGAAAAAAGCATGAGGGCTACGATCATTGGGGTTGGCTCCTGTGTTCCAGAAAAAATCGTCACCAATGATGATCTGGCAAAGTCAATTGAAACCTCTGATGAGTGGATAAGAACACGCACGGGCATCAAGGAAAGGCGTGTCGCCGATGACGGCACCTCCACTTCTGACTTAGCCATCGTTGCCGCAGAAAAGGCACTTAAATCCGCAAAACTTTCTCCAGAAGATCTTGATTTAATTATTGTAGGAACCACCTCCCCGGATTATCTTTTTCCATCCGTTGCCTGTCTTTTGCAAAACAAACTAGAGGCCAAAAAAGCCGCTGCCTTTGATGTGTCCGCAGCTTGTTCGGGATTTAATTATGCCCTAACTGTCGCCTCATCCTTTATTGAAAATGGAACCCATAAAAACATTTTAGTGGTGGGGGCTGATACCCTTACCAAATATTTAAACTGGAAAGACCGGGGCACCTGCATTCTCTTTGGTGATGGCGCCGGGGCCGTAGTTCTGACGGCCAGCGATGATGGATCGGGTATTTTATCCAATTGGTTAAAAGCAGAAGGTCGTCTGGGAGATCGCTTGATTATGCCGGGGGGCGGATCACGTGATCCAGAACAAAAAAACACGCGCTTCATCACTATGGACGGAAAAGAGGTCTTTAAGTTTGCCGTGCGCGTGCTGGAAGAATCCATTTATGAATCACTTAAAGCTGCCAACTTATCCGTCAAGGACATTGATCTTTTAATTCCCCACCAAGCCAATGACCGCATTATAAACCATGTAATTAAAAAAATGGGATTGCCAAAAGAAAAAGTTTATGTTAATCTCCAAAAATACGGGAACACCTCAGCGGCTTCTATTCCCCTAGCCTTGGACGAAGCCGTATCTGATGGTAAAATTAATAAAGGGAACATAGTTGTCCTGGCCGGATTTGGCGCAGGTCTTACCGCCGGGGCAAATGTTATTAAATGGAGGTAAAAAATGCTTGATTATCTGTTCAGTGAAGAAACAAAAATGATTCAGGATCTGGCCCGCAAAGTTTCCATTGAAAAGGTTTTGCCCATGCGGGCAGAGTTAGATGAAACCGGAGAATTCCCTCGAGAACTCATGCGCGAGTTTGCTCAAGCCGATTTGTGCGGCCTCTATATTCCGGAGGAATACGGTGGTTTTGGCCAAAATGTACTAAACTTCTGTGTGGCAACCGAAGAAATCAGTCGGGTCTGTGGTGGAGTTGGCGTTACTTTTGCCGCTTCAGCCCTGGGAGCTGCCCCTATCCTGCTTTTTGGTTCAGACGAACAAAAGAAAAAATATTTGCCGGAGATTGCGGCTGGCAAAAAACTGGCGGCATTTGGTTTAACCGAGGCTAATGCTGGATCCGATGCCGGAGGCATTGAAACCACAGCTAAAAAAGAGGGCGACCACTATATCATTAACGGGACCAAGCAGTGGATAACCAATGGCGGCGAAGCAGAAGTTTACACCCTAATTGCTATGACCGACAAGAAAAAAGGGAGCCGCGGCGCTTCGGCTTTTATTATTGAAAAGGACACCCCAGGCTTCACTTTTGGCAAAAAAGAAAACAAAATGGGGATTCGCTGTTCAGCCACCCGGGAATTGGTTTTTCAAGATTGTAAAATTCCTAAAAGCCAGCTTTTGGGAAAAGAAGGCATGGGTTTTATTGTGGCAATGAAAACCCTGGACATGACACGCCCAGGTATTGGGGCTCAAGCAGTTGGAATCGCACAGGGAGCACTGGATGAAGCTGTAAAATATGCTCGCGAAAGGGTCCAATTTGGAAAACCAATTATTTCTTTTCAGGCTGTGCAACATATACTAGCAGATATGGCCACGCCAATTGAAGCCGCTCGGGCCCTGGTCTATTCTACCGCACGCATGGTTGATGCTGGCCACAAAAACTATACCATGTCATCTTCAATGTCCAAGCTTTTCGCATCTGACACCGCCATGAAGGTTACAACTGACGCAGTTCAAGTCTTGGGTGGCTATGGCTACATGAAAGAGTATCCGGTGGAAAAAATGATGCGGGATGCTAAAATCACCCAGATCTACGAGGGCACCAACCAAATCCAACGCAATCAGATTGGTTTGCAGTTAATCAAAGACAGCGCGGCTAAGAAGAAATAACTAACTAAGCCATACCCAACTTAGCTGCTAGGTTATCAGCAAAATCTGGCTTTTCTGCTCGAATAGCCAAAACAACTGCTGCCTGAAATCCACTAGTTCGACCATTAAGCAAAGTTGCCGCTTCAGCAATTGCTGAGGCTTGATACTCGAAGCTATGGATTGCAGGGGCAGTCTGATGCCAAACCTGTTGGGTTTCGTATCGCTCATTAGCTGGATAGCCTCGATCATCGGTACTCCAGCCTACCAGTACTTCTTCGTCTTGATGATATCCCTCTGCTGGAATAGTTATCGTGGTTGGCTGAATAATTCTAAGGAGGATAGTTACCATAGAAGCAGCAGAAATTGAAGGATGCTCAGCTAATCTTCTTAAGATAGCTGGCAAAGATTGTTGGTCTGCAATATCACCTATTTCAGTTTCAGTTAAAGAATCAAAAATCCTTCCTAGAACTTCTGGAATTAGTTCACCGGCTAATTGCCCAAGAAGAAACCTATAATAAACTGTGCGGGTTATCCCAGGATTTTCGAGTGCTTCAGCAATGCCTTCAGAAAGTAAAATGCCCAAGACGATTTCAAGGTTAGATCTTTCATCTCCCGCCGCTCTTTCTCGCCCCAACCCTTTCATGATAACTCTGGTCTCAGCCTCGGTAAGATCCCCTGCAACTCTGGGCGCAGCAATTCGCCTAATAGAGGAAAGGTGCCTTGGTGATCCAGCTAATCGTACTAGTCGTTCGCGCGAAGAATGTTGGCTAGCAGCCAGAAGCTCATCCCTTAGTTTAGCCTGACCAGTAACGGCGGCTGCTTCTTTTTCAGTTAAAGTGTCGCCTATTCTGTGATAAGCTACTCGACGGACTTCTATATTTGAATTATCTAAAAACCCAACCAATCTCTCACGTGGACACTTATTGTTTGAAACCAGAAGCTCATCTCTTTGATGAGCAAATCTCCTATCTTCCAGAACCCGCTCTAACAAAGCAAATTCCCAATTTCTGGTTACTTCCGGCAAAAGGTTGCGAGAACAAAGTCCCAATATGTTCCTAAGCCTTTCTACTCTGGCCTGTCTTTCACCACTGGCCACCTGAGAAAGGAGCCTGTGGCGAAATGGAAAAGCAGCTAAGCGATAGGCATATCCCCCACTATTCCTGGCAGCAGTTGGCACAACATCAACTAAAAATCGGCCAAGCCCAAACAACAAAGCAGTGCCAATAGTGATCCCCCAACCTATTGCATCTGAACTGAAACTATCAATAAAATCTGGCCGTTTGGACAAAGGGAGTTCGTCTAATTTCTGTAAAACAACAAGTGAGCTAAAAAAAGCCAATGCACCGCCTCCTAACCCCCATCCAAAAATTGCTCCTCCATCAGCATAAAAAAGCTCTCTTCTAAAAGAAACAATGTCGCGATACAATTCTGTCCACCTAACTGGCATACCAGTTGATTCTCCCCCTGGCCCTTTAATTTCTACTCCATATTGAGATAAATTAGCGGCCCATGAACGCAGGGGTTTAGTTCTTACGATTTGAAGAAGTGCTCTAGTATCTCTTTCTCCGAGGTCCGGCCCGATTTTGATATCACCAACCCCGCTGGGCATTGAATCCACCAGAGCTCTACTTCCATCCAAGATTTCCGTATCTCTTTCTCTTCCAATAAAATTAATTTGTAGACCTTCTGAAACTAAATTAATCTGGAGTGGTCCTTCTTTGGCTAGATCTGAAACTCTAGCTGCAACAACTTTTAGATCACCCTTCCTTACCTTATTCCTCTGTCTAACCCACCAGCTATTGCCATCGCGAGACCCTAATTTAACGGTTGCTCTACAGCTTCCCATAAAAAATTCTCCTTATTTTAGCTACTCCCAATCCTTAGCTGCAGTTTGAAGTGCCTCAAATAAAGCTTGTCCTATTGCATCTATGGTTTGCGTTCCGGTATCAGAAGGTCCCTGGGTGAAAAAGATTAAGCTTAAATCAAATTCCAAACGTACATGACCAGTTCCCACCGGAGCTCTCATGCTTATATGCACAACACCATCCTCACTCCTGTGGTCTACATGTGGAACCGAATCGTCTATCTTGGTTTCTACCTCTGCACCTGTCTCTGGTGCTGCCTCCACCTCTGTTTGGACTGCCACCGCCTCACCTGCCTCGAGTGCCATCTCGGCCACCGCCTCGGCTACCATCTCGGCATCCGTCTCGGCTGCTTCGGGAACCATTTTAAAATTCAACATAGCACCCTTAGGAAGAAGGCGCCTAAATATTTCTTTGGCTTTTGATCCAAAAATGAAACTGTTTTTTGCCCCCCTCAGATTTGTTTCTCGTACCATGCGAGGAAAGCTACTTGTTACATTTGCATTAAAAAGTTTCCTTGCTACTTGCTGATGCTGGATAGTTACTGACCAATGCAAACGTGAAAACTTTGCGCGCGCTCGAGAAGCTAATCCCCCTAAACTTGGTCCTCCTCTTATCAACATGTTTTTCCTCCTTTAAATTAGACGTAAGGAACCTGAGACTAATCACTCGACTCCGCTCGGGACAAGATGTCTCGGTTCCATCATCAAAATCAACAGAATTAATTC
>JABMSE010000082.1 GCA_013204645.1 Candidatus Saganbacteria bacterium
AATCAGGGCAAGCGAGAAAAAATATCAAATTCGCAGCAACAATTCAATAGACATCAGGGCCAAATTTAACTACTGTTCTACAGCGTATTTTAGAAGATTATAAGTGGCATCATAATAGCTAATGTGTACTTTGTTATCGCTACCTATTGCATTTGAGGTGTCTTGACCAACCGATCCGGTGCTGTCGATGGTGGAATATACCCAACTGCCAGTTTTATTAGTTGCATGTTTCAAGGCTGTGTTTGTTTCATCATAATAGCTGATGTGGGCTTTGTTGTTTGAATCCAGAGCAATCGAAGTATACTGTCCGACTGCAGTTGACGAATTATCAATTACACTTTTTATCCAGCTGCCAGTTTGGCCCCAAGTATATTTGAGGCGCCCTAAATTGTTATCGTAGTAACTTATCTGGACAACATTATTGCTTCCAATGCCAATGGAGCTATATTGGCCCAGTGAAGGAGAGGAGTCGATCATTTCTTTTGACCAAGACCCGGCTGTTCCATGGGCATATTTTAATTGTTGATTGGTTTGGTCATAATAGCTGATATGGATGGTGTTGCTGCTGTCTATTGCAATTGATGTGTAAAGCCCAACTATGCCGGTGCTGTCAACGATCTCTGATACCCAGGTGCCCGAGGCATTAGTAGCATATTTTAAGTTTGTATTATCCCAATCATAATAACTTATATGTGCTTTGTTGTTTGAGTCAATGGCAATGGATGTGAAATAGCCCACATCGTCGCCTGCGGCAGGGTCATCCACCAAAGTTGAGCTCCAGGATCCGGCCTGGCCATAAGCATAAGCTAGCGCACTTTCTTCCGGGGCATAATAGCTGATATGGACGATATGATTGCTATCTACGGCAATGGAGGTGTATTGGCCTACGTCCCCCCGGCTGTCAACGATTTCTGTTTCCCAAGAGCTTAAAACACCAAAGGTATATTTTAGATCTTCATTTACCCGGTCATAATAGCTGATGTGTACCTTATTGCTCTGATTCTGGTCAACGGCAATTGAACAATATATGTTTCCCGTAACCGCTCCGTTTCCAGCAACATTTTGCAAATAGAAATTTCCACTGGTGGTTTCAACTGAGGTAGGGGTGGTGTCAAAAGTTGAAGTAGTTGCTGAAGTACTGGTGGTGGTAGTGGTGGTAGTAGTAGTTACCGAGCCGCCTCCTCCACAGCCGCTAAAAAACAAGGCAGCGACAAAAAGTACAAAAGTTAGAGCAAAAATGGATAAACTAAGTTTCTTTAACATGGCTTAGGCATATTTTGGTGTATTATGCTCAAAATGTCAACCAGTTTGCGCAGTTGAACCGGAAAGACATCTTGCTGAAGCAGCAACTCCTTGACCACACCCACCATCAGCCTGTTGTCCTGCTCTACAAGCTAAATCACCGGCTGTCTCCCCATTACCACAACCACCGTTAGTTACATTATCAAAAGACAGCAAAACAACCTTAGGTATACTATATTTAATTTTTTCCATTAAGAAGCGCCACTCCCAGCTTCACAAGCAGCTAGCTCTGCTCGTGTCTGAGCTTGACTACCAACACTACAACCCCCGTATCCTACATCTGAACCATCTATACAATTATAATCATACCAGGCTCTATCATTGCCGCCTCCATCTACACATGAGTTACCACCACCGCCAGCAGTCGAAGGACTACCACCCGATGAACATAAAGATTGGTCGGCGGTACCACCACCACCACCATCAACCGCTGCACCAGAACCATCAGCACAACTACCCCGGGTAGACCGCACGGAACCAAGATCTAGCAAATTAGGCACTAAATATTCCATTCTCATACCTCCCAATAATTTATTGAGTTAATTTTATATTACATAATGAAAAATTACAAGCAATTGTTTGTTTTTGGGGGCACCCGTGCTTTGTATTGGTGACTGGCACTGGTGCCAGTCACCAGGAAAGCTTGCAATAATGTAATAAAGTGGTAAAATAGGGCTTGCAAAATGCAAATGAACCCTACTGTAACATGCGGTACAGTGGGGATTTTTAATGCCAAGGAAGGTGCAAATAGATGTCCGTAACAATTATTGTGGGTTCGCAGTGGGGAGACGAGGGTAAGGGAAAGATAACCGATCTCTTGTCCCGGGATATGGATATGGTGGTGCGCTATCAGGGTGGAAATAATGCCGGTCACACCGTAGTGATTAAAGACAAAACTTTTAAGCTGCATCTAATCCCTTCTGGGATTTTTTATGCCAATGTTCTTTGTGTGATTGGAAACGGGGTAGTAGTTGACCCGGCGGTTCTTATTCAAGAAATTGAGACTTTAAAAACCCAAGGTTTTCCAGTTGATAATCTGCGCATCTCATCCCAAGCCCATGTTATCTTTCCTTACCATAGATATATGGACCAGGCACAGGAAAAGAAGAGAGAAGCAGGCCGGATTGGCACTACTTGCCGAGGAATCGGCCCATGTTATGTAGATAAGTTTAACCGCCGCGGGATTCGCATTTCAGATTTATATAATGAAAAGGTTTTAAAGGAAAAATTAGCCTGGAATATCGAAGAAAAAAGCTTTTTACTGGAAAATTTTTATAAGTTTGAAAAGAAAATTGATCTGGATCAACTCATAAACGAATACCTTGGTTATGCCCATGGGATTAAAAAATATGTGGTTGAGGAGTCAACTACTTTAGTGGATGAAGCGGTCAAGAAAAATAAGAATATTTTGCTCGAAGGGGCGCAAGGGACCATGCTCGATGTTGACCAGGGTACTTTTCCTTTTGTCACCAGCTCCAATCCAGTGGCTGGTGGAGCTTGCATTGGAGCAGGGATTGGTCCCAAAGCAATTGATGAAGTAATTGGAGTGGTTAAAGCTTATGTTACCCGAGTAGGGAGTGGTCCTTTTCCCACTGAAATTACGGGAAAGTTGGGGGAGGAGCTGCGTGAAAAAGGCGGAGAATATGGGGCAACCACTGGAAGACCCCGCCGCTGCGGCTGGTTTGATGCAGTGGTTATGCGCCATGCTACAAAAATAAATAGTTTAACTCAACTGGCGGTTACCAAACTTGATGTTTTAGATGATCTTGAGAAAATTCAAATCTGTGTAGCTTATGAATATAAAGGAAAGAAGATCCAAGATTTTCCCACGGATATTTATCGTTTAGAAGAATGTAAGCCGGTTTATGAAGAAGTTTCTGGTTGGCAAGAAGATACCACCAAGGTTAAAGATTATAAAGACCTTCCTAAGAAGGCGCAAAAATACCTTAAAAAACTTTCCGATTTAGCTGGAGCAAGGATTTCTTTGGTTTCAGTGGGGGCGGAGCGGGGACAGATTATCCGCATTTAATGAAAAAAGCAATTATTCTACTCTCCGGCGGGCTGGATTCAACCACTACATTATATTATGCCCTTGATAAAGGTTATGAATGTCATGCTTTGATTTTCGACTATGGGCAGAGGCATAGTAGAGAATTACGTTCTGCTGTTGTGGTAGCGAAGCGAGCGAAAGTTCCTTATCAAATTCTCAAAATTAAACTTCCCTGGAAAGGAAGTTCACTTCTTGATAAAAAAGAAGAAATTCCAAAGCGTAAATCTTTAAAAGGGATCCCTTCTACTTATGTTCCAGCTCGAAACACGATCTTTTTGAGTTTTGCTTTGTCCTACGCAGAAGCAATCGGGGCAGATTCTATTTTTATCGGCGCTAATGCCATTGATTTTTC
>JABMSE010000083.1 GCA_013204645.1 Candidatus Saganbacteria bacterium
CTTTCTAGGATGGCTCAGGTGGCTAGCGGATAATTTAGATACGTTTAATGTGAAGTTCGTTTAGCTGTTTTTCATCCACATAATCCGGTGCCCCGGTTAGAGGACAAACCGCACTCTGCGTTTTTGGGAAGGCAATTACATCCCGGATAGATTCCATCCCAGCTAAAAGCATTACCAGGCGATCTAATCCTAAGGCTATTCCTCCATGGGGAGGTGCGCCAAAATCCAGGGCCTCTAGCAAAAAACCAAAGCGGCGTTTAGCTTCTTCGTCGCTAAATCCGAGAATATTAAATATTTTGTGCTGAAGGTCGGTTCGATGAATACGGACCGATCCCCCACCAATTTCTGTGCCATTTAATACGAAATCATAGGCCTGGGCCTTGATCAAAGAAGGATCACTTAAAAAGCGCTCTTCAATATCGTCTAAGGAACCATGCGGAGCCGTAAAAGGGTGATGATGGGAAGACCAGCGCTTTTCATTTTCGCTGTATTCAAAAAGTGGAAAGTCGGTAACCCAGATAAAATTAAATTTACTTTCATCAATTAGGTTTAATTTCTTGCCCAGGTCTAAACGCAGCTGCCCCAGAACTTGATTAACAACTTTAGGCTTATCCGCTACAAAGATTAAAACATCGCCGGTTTCGCCTTTCATCTCTTTCACAAGAGCATTTATTTCATCTGCCTTGAAAAACTTAACAATCGGAGATTTAAGGCCTTCTTCGGCAATTGAAACCCAGGCTAAGCCTTTAGCTCCTAACTGCTTGGCCGAAGCTTCCAGCTTATCCAATTCTGCACGGGAAAATTTTGCCCCCCCCTTAATATTAACCCCTTTTACAATACCACCCCTAGCAACCGTTTGTTTGAAAACATTAAATTCCACATTTCGCACCAGATCCGATACTTCGATTAATTCCAGGCCAAACCGAGTATCTGGTTTATCGGTGCCATACCTAGCCATGGCTTCTTCAAAGGAAAGCCTAGGAAATGGAGGTGATATTTTGGGAATATGTTTTCCACGAAACAGGTCAATATCCTTTTCCAAGGCTTGCATCGTATGGACCATAACTCCTTCAATCATATCCATAATGTCTTTTTCCGTGCAAAAAGACATTTCAATGTCAACCTGGGTAAATTCTGGCTGCCTATCTGCGCGCAAATCTTCATCCCTAAAACATCTCACAATTTGGAAATACTTTTCCATTCCAGCTACCATTAGGAGCTGTTTAAAAAGCTGTGGGGATTGCGGCAGCGCGTAAAACTTACCAGGATTTAAGCGGCTGGGAACCAAAAAATCGCGGGCGCCTTCGGGGGTAGACTTAGTAAGGAAAGGCGTTTCAACTTCAACAAAACCTTCCTGATCCAAGACATCTGAAATGGCTTTGACAACTTTATGACGAAAAACAAGATTCTCGCGCATTTTTTCCTTGCGCAAATCAATGTAGCGGTATTTCAAGCGGATCACTTCGTCTGGTTCGGTCGTAGCATCCGCAACTTCAATCGGCGGAGTTTTGGCGACAGCCAAGATATCCAAACTGCTGGCCATAAGCTCAATGCCGCCAGTTGGCAAATTAACATTTATGGTTTCCGCCGAGCGCTCCAGAATTCTACCTTTGACAGATATAACATATTCACTGCGAAGTTTTTCGGCTTTTAAATGGAGTTCCTTGTTTTCCACACCAAAAACAACTTGTACCAGGCCGGAACGATCCCGGAGGTCAATAAAAATCAGACCCCCATGATCACGGCGCCGATGGACCCACCCCGCCAGGGTAACCTCTGATCCAATATCTTTTTTTCTTAAGCTTCCGCAATCTCGGGATCGGTACATAAATCCGCCTTTCTTTTTTGCATCTCAATTCGGTCTTTTGAGCTTGACGGAGGTGGTGAATCATCAACGGTGATAATTACTTCCTCTTCCATATAAAGATTCATTGATTTACAACGTGTACATTTAACTTCAACTCTTCCCATTCCTTCAAGCCTTGCCAAGAGACGATTGCAATTTTGACACCTGAAATCCTTCATTCTAGCTCCTCCCTTATTTGACTAAAAAATACTTCTTTTTGCTCGCCAGTTTTCATGTCCTTAAGTATAGCACATCCCTTTTTTATTTCATCTTCTCCAATAATTAAAACTTTCTTGGCCCCTATCCTATCTGCGAGCTTCATCTGCGCTTTAAGGGATCGTCCCAAGTAGTCCATGTCAGCCGAGATACCCGCTTCCCTTACTGTTCTCAGCAGCTCAAAAGCTTTTTTCCTGGCTTCTTCGCCTAGGGATGCAACAAATAAGATAATTTTACCTTCATTTGTCATTTTTAA
>JABMSE010000084.1 GCA_013204645.1 Candidatus Saganbacteria bacterium
GCCCCAATCGCCTCAAAAGTCTCGTCTTTGACCGAAACAACGACCTTTTTGGCTTTTACCCATTCGTTTTCTTTCTTCATGTAGACATTCCCAGTAAGGGTTAAAGTTTCAGCTTCATCATTATAGAGGGCCTTATCGGCTTTGGCTTCTTTGCCTTTTTGGATAACCTTAACTGCGCCTTGTGCTCTGGCGTCCCCGCTTTTGGTTGAAAAAGTCAAATTGTTTGAGGTTAGCACGGTTTTCTCGGCTAGAATCTTTTTTGCTCCTGGATTTTTTAGGTTTTGTGCTGTTTTGTCTTTTAGCATCACTTGTGCTTTTTCAAAAACAGCCTTAACCCCTCCTGCCAGATTGAGCTCTTTTTTCTTTTGGGAATAAATCCCTTTTTCGGAAATAGCTACTTTTTTGCCTTGGATTGCTTCAACACTCCCTTTAAGGGTCATCGCCTTATCTATATTTCTGAAGAAAATGGCTTGACTGGCAGAAAGTTTTGTTTTTGTTTTTCCGTCGACAATGTTGAGGATGACATTTTCGTTGGCTTCTAACTTCCCCCCTTCACTAAAATAAGCGAGGTGGTTGGCGG
Source organism: Candidatus Saganbacteria bacterium (assembly GCA_013204645.1). Lineage (GTDB taxonomy): Bacteria > Margulisbacteria > WOR-1 > O2-12-FULL-45-9 > O2-12-FULL-45-9 > JABMSE01. The sequence goes on from JABMSE010000084.1 coordinate 581, forward strand.
AGAGTGTTCCATCTTGTCGCTTGAATTTGATGTCGCCTGAAATTTTTGCGATTCTATATTCATGGTCAACTGCTATTTTCTGCGCAAAAATAGAGTTGTCTTTACTTGTTAATCTTATGTTGCCGTCAATTTCGCTGCGATCAGCATTGGGATAATATTTTAGATGATCAGCTGTCATTTTTGTCCACTCATCTTGATTGTCAGGATTAGATATCCTCCCAAAATCAAGATAGGCAGTAAGCGGACCAAAGGCTTCGATGATTTCTGTGTGCCGGAAAGCCTTGGCAGCAGGTGCGGTTAAGTCTTTTAATACCAGCTTTCCGTTTGAATAGATGTTACCGTTTTTTATGTCTTTTAGATAATTGATATTGTGATTTTTGCCGGTCCAACCTTCTTTTACGAAAAATTTCCAGATTTTTTTGCCGTCTTTTCTGCCAGAAATGTGGGTGTTTGAAAACTCTGCAATTTTTTCGGTTCTTTCTTCGCTAAAAAAAGGCGATTGGGATGGGGCTATGAAGTAGTAGGCTACCCCTAAGACAAAGAGAGAGAATATAGTGGCGATGAGTATAATTTTCCAGGAGAAGTTTTCGTCCATTGATTAAATTATAGCATAATGTTATAATTTCCGTTCGGTTTCGCAAAAAAATAGATAAGGGGGAAAAGAAATGGCGATCAAGGTTGGGATCAATGGTTTCGGAAGAATTGGAAGAAATGTTGTGAGGGCAGCTTTGCATGATAAGGATATAGATTTTGTAGCAGTCAATGATTTGACTGACGCAAAAACTTTAGCTCATTTGCTTAAGTATGATTCTGTGCACGGTGTTTTAAAAGAAGAGGTTCGAGTCGAAGGGGATTCGATAGTTGTGGGAGGGCGAAAGATCAAGGTTCTCTCCGAAAGAGACCCGGCAAAACTGCCCTGGAAAGACTTGGGAGTTGATATTGTTATGGAATGCACCGGGCTTTTCTTGGATTCAGCTAAAGCTTCCGCTCATCTAAAAGCAGGTGCCAAGAAAGTTATTCTTTCGGCTCCAGCTAAAGGGGACTGTAAGTTTATTGTCGTCGGGGTAAATGATAAGACCTACGATCCTGCCAAAGACAACATTGTTTCCAATGCTTCTTGCACCACAAACTGCTTAGCCCCCGTTGCCAAGGTTTTAAATGATAAGTTTGGTATCAAAGAAGGTTTGATGACCACGGTTCATTCCTATACCAATGATCAAAAAATCTTGGATCTTCCGCATAAGGATTTGCGCCGCGCACGAGCAGCGGCTATCTCAATTATTCCTACGTCAACCGGTGCTGCCAAAGCAGTAGGCAAGGTGCTTCCCGCCCTGAACGGAAAATTAAATGGTATGGCTATGCGGGTTCCAACCCCGGATGGTTCAGTGGTAGATCTAGTTGTACTTCTAGATAAAAATGTGTCCGTTGATGATATCAACGCGGCGGTTAAGAAAGCGGCTGAAGGAGAATTAGCTGGGATCTTAGAGTACACCGAGGATCCAATTGTTTCAACCGATGTTATTGGCAATCCTCATTCATCTATTTTTGATGCCCAGATGACCATGAAGATTGGGGATAATATGTTTAAGATTATCTCTTGGTACGATAATGAAATGGGTTTTTCCCATCGCATGAATGATCTGGCTAAGATAATGGGCAAGAAGCTCTAGGAGCAGGCGCCCATGGCCAAAAAAACAGTTGCCGACATCCCGGATAAGGATTTGGCTGGCAAAAAAGTTTTTGTACGCTGTGATTTTAATGTTCCTTTAGACGATAGGCAACAGATAACTTCAGATGCGCGGATCAAAGCTGCGCTTCCCACCATCAACTACCTGCTTAAAAAAGGAGCCATCCTCATTTTAGCCTCACATTTGGGTAGGCCCAAAGGAGTAGCTAAGAAAGAGCTAAGTTTGGCTCCGGTTCAAAAGAGGCTTTCAGAACTTCTTGGCCAGGAAGTAGCGTTGGCCCCGGATTGTCTCGGAGAAGAAGTTAAGAAAAGGGTGGACGCCCTTTCGCCTGGTGATGTTTTGCTGCTGGAAAACCTGCGTTTTCACAAGGAAGAAGAAAAAAATGATCCGGCCTTTGCCAAAGAATTGGCTTCTTTAGCTGATATTTATGTTTCTGACGCTTTTGGCACTGTGCATCGAGCCCATGCCTCAACGGAAGGGATTGCCCACCTTCTTCCGGCTTATGCGGGCTTTTTAATCGAAAAGGAACTCAACTTTTTAGGTGAGGCACTCGCTGATCCCAAACGCCCTTTTGTAGCAATTATTGGAGGGGCAAAAATCTCAGGCAAACTTGAGGTTTTGAAGAGTTTACTTAGTAAGGTTGATATTTTAATTGTAGGTGGAGGGATGGCTTATACCTTCTTTAAAGCCCGGGGGATTGAAGTTGGAAATTCACTTGTTGAAGAAAATTTAATCGGCGAGGCCAAAGAAATATTAAAGGCGGCCATTGATAAGGAAGTTCCCTTTTTGTTGCCGTTGGATCATGTGGTAGCAGATAAATTTGCACCAGATGCCAAAACCGAGATTGTCCCGCGTACTACCATCCCGAAAGGCTGGCAGGGAATGGATATTGGCCCAGATACAGTTAAAAAATTTACTAATGCTATAAAGGGTGCCAAAACGATTGTCTGGAACGGCCCGATGGGTGTTTTTGAGATGAAAAAATTTGCCGCGGGAACGCTTGCTATTGCTAAAGCCGTTGCTGCGGAAACCGAAAAAGGTGCTACCTCAATTATTGGGGGAGGGGACTCGGTTTCGGCGATCAAACAAGCGGGCTTAACGGATAAAATGTCACATATCTCCACCGGCGGCGGCGCCTCTCTTGAATTCCTCGAAGGAAAAGTTTTGCCTGGAATAGCGGTTCTTCAGGACAAGTAACGCGGGGTCGCCTCGATGAAATCGGGGTCAGCTCCACTTATTCGTGAAATTTGGTACTTAATATGTCCACTCAATCCGAAAGCCGGGATTCAGCAAGATGAGGGCTTTTTGATTGTCGGTTAATTCCAGATCAATACCACCCAGAAGTGAAAAGCTTGCGGATCGGCCGTTTGGATAAATGCCGCCCCTGATCCCAACCGGACCAATATTAACTCCAGCATCGAAATAAAATTCTAATCCATATGCGAAACCAACGTACATACCTAAAAAGCCAAGGGCTCCGCCTTCAGAAAAACCGTGGACGGCACCACCGATGATATGCAACGGATCGAAGCCGGCGCCGACCTCGCCTGAAGGGCATACATCGATCGAGCCAGCATCAATGCAGCCACCGAAGCGGGCAAAGATCCCGATATTCACTCCCAGGGGGATTTGTGCAAATTTATTTTCCTTAAAGAATCCCCCATCCCGGTACTCACGCCCATTGAGTGAAAATCTGGCATGAAAATAGATCCCTGCTTCGGGATATCCTGCCTTGAGATCTCCTTCTTCCACTTCACGAGAAGGTATGAGGGCTCTGATATCCATATCAGAATTATTCCCATATCCTGCTGCATCTATTCCTACCCCCATTGCCGGCAGGAGTCCGATAGAGAGGGCACAGTAATTGATATAACCATCTCTTGCCTCCTGAATTTTTGCGATTTTTTCTTGCTTAACTTTATCTAAAGCGGATGAATACGCTTCTCTATAGAATGAATCAAAATTATCGCTATAAATCTGGGTATAATAAGCATTAGACTTGACTAAATTTAAATTTGTGTTTGCTGTATCGTAGGCCTGGCGGTTCTCGGGAGTCTCGTCATCAATCAGTTTTCTTGCTAAAGAATTTGCCGTTGCCTCAGCCAGCTGAATTGCGCTATCAACTAAAGCTTTGACTTGCAGGTCTGCTTCCTGTTTTGCAATTTCCCCAGCCTGCTCCCTATCACTTGAGCTTAGTTCAACAGAGCGGCCGCTTACACTGGTATTGAGTGGTTGAGGAATAACGGAATCTTTATCTTTAAATCTTGAAGGCTGGTACAACCCTGGCAATCGTAGTGAAACTGATTGACTCGTAAGATCTCCTGAATATTCTGACATTTTTAAAACCTCCTTGAATTGAATCAATATTTAAAGGCGCTTCACACTTCTTTCGACACCTTCTAGCAGAAATTTCAGTATTTCTAAAGATTTCTGAAATTTCTTTTGGGCCAGAAATTTTCCCGTCTTCCTTATTACATATATATGGTGTTACGGGATCCCGCCAAAGGCGGGACACTCTTTTTGAGGATTTCTAGAAAATAGCAATTTGCCCTTTCCCGCGGATTTGCTATAATGATTTCTTGGGGGTAAAAGTCTTATGAGCTGTAATGACAAAAGAATGGTGATTGTTTTTGTGGCTGTTAGCATATCTGTATTATTGCTTTCTGGGTGTGGCCTCATATCCCGTTTAACCGCGCAAAAATACGCAACAGATCTTCGAGCTGGGACTGGAATTGATCTGGATTATAATATTACCGGAGAAGCGGATGTCTTCACTAATGAAGCCATAGTTTATTTCGGTCTAGATTTTGTTAATGCGCGGTATTTAGAGGGAGGGGTAGGTTTTCACCTATATATTGATGGAGACTACAAAGGGGACCTTGCTTATGAAAACCAAAAAAATATTTCTGATGAAATCCGCCGTTATTACGGGAGAATATCCACTACGGAAAGTTATCTTCAATCTGGCGCATATTTTATTAAAGTTACCGAATGGGACGAAGAGAGTCCAACCTTTGAGGGTGGGGCACTGACATTTACGGTAACAAGAGAGTAATTCCCAAAATTATTTTGCTTCAGTAATTGAAAATTTATCCCAAAAATGAATTACCCCATGCAAAGCACGGGGCATCCTGGGGTGCATCCCAAGATCTTTAAAAACTCCCATTTGCGAGCGATAAATTTGATATAATGCATTGATGTAAAGGCGGGAGAGAGAATGCCTCGTTCGCAACGAGGGGGTCGCCCCGACGAAATCGGGGTCAGCTCCATTCTCCTTCGCTCTTTTAGCTTCGGAGAATTATTCTCTGTTTTAGTGTTATTGCCTATAGCCAGCAGTGACTCCGATTCCAACCTGTGAACATTTTTGGCTAAAACCAGGAGAAACATCACTTCTTTCTCCATATACGTCGTATCTTGCAAAAAATCCGACGTTCCCGTGCAAATCCACGGGCTTCCAGGTTAAAATGCCTCCTCTATGCTGACTTTCATAATAAGGTTCAAATTCTTCATGAACAAATCTAAAATCAAAGGTTCCAGCTTTTCGGGTTATAAGGCCGAAGTTGAAATGCCAACTGATTGTTGGATCAAAAATATAATCGTATTGAACTGCTTCGCGAATCTCGCCACTAAAACCTCCCCTTAGATAAAGTTGGGCAGTTGGATCAAACATGGTTATGCCCATTTCAATATTCCAGCCCCAGCGTCGATTAACAAGAGTTGTTGTAACTATTGGGTCATCACAATCAAGATCTTCATCGGAGTACCCTACATCCAGGCAAGCAGGATTGACTTCATATCCTGGCCATCTAAAATTTCCCCATAGGTAGGAGGCAGATAAATCAAAATAACCGGCATCAAATATTCCACCTATTTTAAAGGTATCATTGCGGCCCTCAAACCCATCAACTTCTCCTGTGAAAACATTTCCTACTAGCCCCTCATCGTATCTAATCCAATCCGAATTATATTCAAAAAACACACTTGCTCCCATAAATTCATCCCAAATTTCTCTTCTTAATTCAGTATTAATTACTAAGCGGTGGTCTTCCCCTCCATAAAAATATTCATTTGGATATACAGGAGTTGAAACCTCCCCCAAATATTCGGCCCTTAACCAAGGTGTTATTACTTTCCTGGCTGCGGGAACTCCTATTTCAAAACCACCCCCCCAATTTACGTTGGGCCCTACGGCTCCTCCCCGCACTTCTGGGTCAGAAATAGCTTTATAATCTAGGTAGGCAGCTGCCCCTAATTGCCCAAAAGCTCGCAATTCAAGATCATCGCTAAAATTATAGCCATGTCTTCCTAGAATCTGTGGGCCGATGGTCGCTTGCAGCTCTCCAAGAGGAACCTGGTAGGTAGCAGGGCGATAGATATTGGACAAATCACACTTAGGAAAAACGATTCCAGCACTGCCGTAGACATCAACAAATGGTGGGGTAGAGGTGTGTAGTTGGTAAATAAGTCTGAAAGCTTCTTGGGCTCTGAGGAGTGTTCTTTGTTGGGTGGTGGTGGAAAGAGAGGGAGGAGATAATCGGATGTCTCTGATAATACTAGCTAACTCGTCCCGGGTGCTTTTATATCCAGCTCCGACACTGTGGAGTCCTTCGAAATCCAACCAAGTGTCTACTATTCTTCCACGCCATTTTAAATCCCTATTGTCATAGGAGGACAAATCACTTAATAGTGATAATAATTCAAGACCTTGCTCAGTAGATCTTGTTGCTGATTCCCATAAACTGGGGTCCCGACTAAAAAGCTCAGCTTGTTCAATGTAGGCTTCTGCTAAAAACCTAAGATCATCTGGGCTGCGAAATTCTTCTTCTCCTGGCGCCAGTGCGATAGCGGAGGATAAAGAAGTAGCTACTCCACTATAATGTCCGGGTAAAGAAGGATGATTAAATAGTTGGGCTTTAGCTAAAAAGATTTCACGTTTAAAGTTCCTTAACGTCCGCTCACCATATTTTCGCTCAAACTGTTCGACTCTTTCTTGCTCTGATAATAGCCTTAGAGCCGAATTGAATTCAGCTTCACTGGCACGTCTCTTTACTAAATAACTTGAGGCTTGGGTAGCCAGTAATCTACCTTTTGAGTAGTGCAAAAAGGCAAGTATTTCCGGGTCATATTGCAACTCATTGCTTTGTACTAAGCTTTCAACTTGTTCTATGGCCTGGTAAGTTTTATCCCGTTGCTCCTGCCAAAGTTGATCAGCCCATTTTTCATCTTCGAACTCGTATAACGCTAGGGTATAGGAAACATTGCTTTCGATCCAAAGTTTATTAACTGTAAGCCATTGCCGTTCTTCTCTAGGAGATAAAGGGGTTTGCTCAACTAATTCTTCGCTTAGTTGGGTGGCATAGTAGAAATACTCGCAGCGCTTATGATCAAAAGATTCCCCAAACTCTACTTTGTTGCTGAAGAGCCCACTTTCTTGCTCTATTTCCTCATCAATAAAGTCGAGCATTACTGAAATTGCTTCTGAATATTGGGAGGCACTTAACATGTAATTGAGTAGGGCTAGTTTAGCTGTGTTTTGGGTGTCAGTATTTCCTCTCATGGTTGCGCGAACTACGTTACCCAAGGCTTTTTCTCCAGCAATGTTGGCTTCCTCAAATTCCCCCAAAAGCCGATAGACTCTAGCCTGACTAAAACGAAGTTCTGCCCACAACCCTTCAAGTGGTACAAAAGCAGAATGACGTTTCATTAAATCTTTGGCGGGTTGTAGATAGTTGGTTTCGGTTTCATTAAGCCGCTCTAGCAATCCCCGTAGATCTTCTTCGTTATCTGCTTTTGCAATCATGCGTTCAATTCCCCATTGTTCATTAACGAGGTGCCCCAGCAAAAGGTCTACAAATCTTTGTTCTACAATTGAGATTCGCTCACCGTCTACATCTGAGGCTTGGTCAAGATAATCAAGTAAGCGGCTTGCACTGCTAAATGCCATATCAGTATTGCTAAGGAAAAGTACTCTTTGATGCACCACTGTGTCCAAGCTGTGTATATCACAATTTATTATTGGAGTTGTTACTTCCGCCTCTCTTTGGCAAGAAAGATCTTCTAGTCTTTGTTTTAAATCTGTGAAATGATCCCTAGTTCTTGAAAAAGCTTCCCATTTTCTTGTCTCTTGGACTGAAGTATCCAGATTTTGTAATTCGAACTCGTATCTTGCTAATGCCATTGGGTTTCGCTCAAGCTCGGGCAAGATATTTTGGTCAACGAAAGTATCGGGGGCTGAGTTAAGAGTACTGGTTACGTCAGTCCTGGTTAGCGTATCCATCAAAGCTGCGGCTTTTTCTGCTTCAAGGCAAAGAGAAGGCATAAGTTCGCTATTAAATTGTTCAGCATTGGCCTCAATAAAAGCATGGTATTCATCAATGTCAATCTTTTTATCTCCATCTTTATCAATGATCTCATTATCCTGTATTTTTCCATCCCCATCTA
>JABMSE010000085.1 GCA_013204645.1 Candidatus Saganbacteria bacterium
GGGAATGCAATTTGCGGATCTGGATCGGACAATACGGGTGGTGATTGTGTATCATTCGGCGCCACAGCAACAGCGGAGTGTACGTCCGGGGGGCAGGCCACCATTGGATCTTGTGCTGCTGGGCCAGAGAATTCCTAACTCCTGTGGGGGTGGGGCAGATATTAGTTAATTACTACGTGACGCAGCGTGCCAGGTACAAATTAGTTGGTCGAGGACAACTGCCCACAAGCGGCTGAAATATCCTGTCCCAAACTCTTTCGAATCGTCACATTTATGTTGGGATCAATTTTCTTTAAGCTGCTTCTGAATTTATCCACATCCCCGCCAATATAATTTGGTCCGGTAGAATTGTAGGGGATTAAATTGATATGACAATCTAAGTTTTTGGAGATTTTAACCAATTGCTGTTGATCATTTTCGCTGTCGTTTACTTCCTTCAAAAGAACATATTCAATGGTAATCCTGCGTTTGGTTTTGTTTTGATAATCTTTTAAGGCAGCGACTGTCTCGGAAATTGTTGGCAGGCCTTTGTGTCCAATTAATTTCTTTCTAACCTCATCAAAGGGGGACACTAGCGACCAGGCTAATCTTAATTGTTTGCTTTCACCCGCAAACTTTTTAATTCCTTCTATGATCCCAATGGTTGAGATAACAATTTTGCGAGAGGCAATGTTTAAGCCAGATTCGTTATTTAATGTTTTTGCCGCCGCCATTACATTATCAAAGTTTAGGAGGGGCTCACCCATCCCCATAAAAACGATGTTTGAAATCTTATGGTCTTTGGCAAAGAAATAGACCTGCGAAAGGATTTCAGAAACAGTTAGGTCCCTTTTAAATCCCATTTTGCCGGTGGCGCAGAATTGGCAGCCAATCGGGCAGCCTACCTGAGAGGAAATACAAAGGGTTTTCCTATCTTTTCCATAATCCATAAAAACCGTCTCAATTACTTTTCCGTCACCCAATTCAAAGGCAATTTTTAAAACATCTTTGGCCTTTTCGGTTTTTAGGGGAGCAATAGCTGAAATATAAAATAATTCTTTAAGTTGGTTTCTTTCGGTAAGCTTTATCGTCGTAAAATCATCAATAGAAGTTTTTGCTTTCTGATGGATAAACTTAAAAATTTCTTTGGCTTTGAACTTGGATAAATCAAGCTGGCTGCAAATCCCACTCAATTCTGTAAGGTTTTTGCTTTTTAAGTCCTGTTTTTGCATGGGAATTAATAATACCACATTAAGTTGTTCTAGGCACAACCTGGGCTAAACGTCAAAGCATATCTTTTGCGAAGGCGGTCTCAATCTAGGGAGGTGGAAGGGGCATTTGATCCCGTCCAGGGATCAAGGGGTCGCGGGTGCCTGAGGGGAAGGCAGTAGCGAGCAGTCGTTCAGACTGCGAAGCGTGGGGAGGGGTGTTTTGAGACCGACGGAGCAAAAGGATATGCTTTGACGTTGTTTTCACATTTGGTGCCAGGCACGGGTTAGACGCTATGGGGTCTTAGGTGTCTATTGGATAAGTGTGGGAATTTGATATTTTTCTCGCTCGCCCGCCTACGGCGGACTCGCTACAAAAAAAATAAATTCCCACACTTTCTGGGATGGCTTACTATTGCCTAGTAAACCAGGTTTCTTCTCCGTTGCTTTGGCCATCGGCTGATGATGCTACGGGAGTGACATAGTAGGTTTGGACTGTTGTTGTAGCAATGGTATGGGTGAGGGTTGTCGCTCCGGTATCTGTCACCGAATCACTGGTTGTAGTGGTGGGAACTAAATATATACCGCCATCCAGTTCAGATTTTCCATATCTTACAGAATAAGTTAACCCGGTTAGGACGTCGCCATCTTCATCTAGGGGCTTACTAAATTCTATTTCTAATGTGTCGGTTGAAAATGTGGTGGGGGTTATGTTGTTGCCCGTAGTTGTTGGCATCGTGGTTGAATTATAATTTATTATGCGTGACCAGTCGGTTAGCACGTAACTCATTGTAATGAAGAAATCCTCATAGGAACTATCTGTGTAGGTCACGCGCACGGTAAATATATCACCTACGCTCATAATGGCTTTAGGTACAATTCCTACTGTCCAAAGCTCGTCGGCCAAGGTGGTAGTTTGATAGAGATTGTAGCTTGAATCTTTCCAAAGGGTTCCTTCCGCCGGATAGCCGGTGGGATCACCCATTGAATCTGAATCAAAGATAACGGCTACGTCCCTTATTGATGCCGGGATACCGGTTACTTGAACGCTCGAAATATGGCTTTCCTGTCCACTTACTGGTCGAATATTTATGCGCATTTGAATCAGGTTTTCTGCACTATCAGTGGTTCCATGTTCAGCCCAAATATTTGATGTTGTGTAGGCTGATTGGACGTAGCTGCTTCCTGAGGAAGAGGCGGCATTGTTTGTTGTGATGATGCCATTCCTGACTCCATCATTGTCAGAGTCTGCATCAAAGAGATTTGGGATCCCATCCTGGTCTTCATCGGTGCTATCGTTATTGGTTATGCCCGAATTTTCGTTTTTACCGTCGTTGCCTGCTCCTTTTGGCGTTCCATCGGTTGCAACTGCTGTATCTGAATTATTAGCAATAGAGGTGGGTTCACTGGAAAATTTTGAAACTCCTTTGGTGCTATCTAAGACAAGTGTTCCAAGGTCAGTGTCAGCAGTTGGAGTAATACTCATGACCGGATTATCAGAGTCAGAAACCATAACTGTCGTTGCGGCAAACCGATCATTGCTATCAATTTGAGTCAATCTTATGGCAGTATCAACCGGCACGGTGACTGAGAAGTCCCCCGAACCATCAGACGTAGCACGATAGGTTTTCCCTTCACTATCAACTGCAACCACATCATAGTCGGAAATTGCAGAAGCTTTGGCCGATGCCTTAACCCCAGTACTGCTAATGGTTCCCGAACTTAGACTTCCGGAAATGGTAACTGTGTCTGACGTTGGGGTCGAAGATGATTGTCCGCAGCCAAATAGAAATGCCAGGCTTACCAATAACCCGAGAATAGTCAACGTTTTCATGATTTGTAACCCCCTTTATATTTAATCGTGTTTGCATTATAATAGATTTATAGGGAAAGTCAATATCATGACCCAACGAGAGCAAGCCTTAAAAGGAAATATTAGCGAAGAGATGAAGAAAGTGGCGCGGGATGAGGGACGCTCGCCCGAAGAAATTCGTGCTGGGGTTGCCCAAGGCGTCATTGCCATTCCTTTTAATCCTCTGCATAAAAATTGTAAACCCTCAGGCATTGGCAAAGGCTTAAAAACCAAAGTAAATGCCAATATTGGAAACTCCGCGGATTATCCCGACCTTTCTGAAGAAATAAAAAAGCTCAATGCCTCGCTTTCTGCTAAAACCGACACCGTAATGGATCTTTCAACTGGCGGCGATATTGCGCAAATCCGTCGAGAGATCCTGGCCAAATGTCCTGTCCCTTTGGGGACAGTCCCCATTTATCAAGCCCAGCTTGAGAATAAGATGACGGTGGATGGGATGTTTTCCGTCGTTGAAGAACAAGCCAAAGATGGTGTTGACTTTATGACTATCCATTGCGGAGTAACTTTTGAAACCATCGGCCGCCTAAAGAAGCAACCCCGTTTGATGGAAGTTGTGTCGCGGGGTGGGGCCTTGATGATGAAATGGATTTTAGAAAATAAGGAAGAGAACCCGTTTTATAAATATTATAATCGTTTGCTAGAAATTGCTCGGCAGTATGATGTCACATTATCTTTAGGCGATGGCATGCGTCCCGGATCAATTGTTGATGCTGGAGATCAAGCCCAAATTCAGGAATTAGTCGTTTTGGGTGATTTGACCAAGCGGGCCTGGGAAGCTGGCGTTCAAATAATTATTGAAGGTCCAGGCCATGTGCCCTATGATCAAATAGAAGCTCAGATAAAAATGCAAAAAGAAATTTGTCGTGGTGCTCCTTTTTATGTTTTAGGTCCGCTGCCAACTGATGTTGCACCCGGCTACGATCATATTACAGCGGCGATTGGTGGGACGTTGGCTGCGGCTGCCGGAGCAGATTATCTCTGCTATGTTACGCCAACGGAACATCTCGGGCTTCCAACTCCTGATGATGTAAAAGAGGGAGTAATTGCTTCCCGTATTGCTGCTCATTGTGCTGATATTGTAAAAGGAGTTCCCGGGGCAAAAGATTGGGACATTGAAATGTCCAAAGCTAGAAAAGAGCTTAATTGGGCAAAGCAAATTGAATTGGCAATTGACCCTGAAAAGGCCCACAAAATTCATAAAAAGAGAAAGTCCTCCGAAGCCACTTATGGCGAAGGAGGATGCTCCATGTGCGGCGATTTCTGTGCCATGAAAGTGTCTTCCGAAGCCCTCAAAAAATTCTGCTGATTATCTTTCAAAAAGCTGTCCCGCCTTTGGCGGGATCCCGAAGCATTATATATAATTATGGTAATCGGGAAAATTTTTGGCCCAAAAGAAATTTCTGAAATCTTTGGGAAAGCTGAAATTTCTACCCAAAACTAGCGATAACATAGTGTCACGCGTATGCGACATAAATATGCATAACCTAAAACTAATATCATTTAA
>JABMSE010000086.1 GCA_013204645.1 Candidatus Saganbacteria bacterium
AAAAAATATCAAATTCTTCCTCTTATTCAATAGACAACTCGGCACCCTAGCAAACGAGAAAAATATCGAATTCTTACGCTTAGACTGGCACCGCCAAAAGATAGCGATAGCGTACCCAGGTATTAACAAAATCCATCAAGCTCATATCAGGATCAAAGGTTTCAAGGCCTAGCCTAAACTCCCAAAAAGCAACCCTATCTCCAACATAAACCGCTGACGGACGATAGCGATAAGCATCAAGCCTTGAGTTTGCCGCAACCAACCAAGCCTTACCGCTACTTTTGAGATTAATTTCCCCGCGAGAAAGCTCACGATAAGTTGCTCGGTAAAACTCCCTTCGCTCAACAATTGCCCTTTGAGCCTCTTTTGCCACATCTAAAAACTTGGCTTCTACGCAAACTATTGAGGATATCGTGCCCAGGGTGCGGCGAACAGTGGTACGCACCACCTGAATCTCATTCCCACCTGAAAGTGAGGTAACACTAAACTCGTCGGGTAAACATAAGTTTCGCTCGTTCCCTATCCGAAGAAATGCGCCACCGCCACTACCTCCACCATAACTTCCGGATACCTCCCCAGTTTCAATTCGCGGCTCGGCTGGTGAAACTTGATGTTTAAAATAAGGGGCGGGACTAACAACTCTGGCTGGCTCAAATTTCGGCTCCCCGACAAAAACCGCTTCAAGTTTTTTGCCGCTTAGAAAAACTGCGTCAATTAAATCAAACACTGATGAGCTCTGGGTAATACCCTGAACCCGCAAGCTAAACTTAACCTCTCCGCTGTCCCCACAATAGTCATCGAAGGGAACACTCCTTGCAAACACAGCTTTTAAGGTCCGTCGTCCTCCAAACTCTACCAAATCATCTCCAACGTGCACAAAAAAGGATTGGCCTGCTTGCAGCTCAGCAAAATCCCATTCGTGGACAGAAAAAACCTCAGGAGTTTCTTTCTTGATCATATCAAGCAGCTGCTCAGCCATTTCAAAAAACTCTCTGGAACAACATAATTCACGAGGCCCAGCGTATGGAGCTCTAAGGCCTGTCCTAACCACTTTAAATTCCCCAGCTAGATCGTCACCGTTAAGCCTTAGCAACGGGTCCAGATAAAATCCCTCTTCAAATCTTCCGGGAGCCACCTCAACTTCTAATGTCCCGGGTCTTTGCTGTATAAATCTTGCGTTTAGGAATTGTGGGGGCGGTGTTTGTCGAGGCGATCGTTGCGGTGCAGAAGCTCCGGGTGATGGTTGAGCAGGGGCAATTCTTACAAACGAAGCTGTTAGGCGAATATCTCCGCTAGAACTGTGCTCCTCAATTCTATCGATTTGAACAACAATATCTTGCCCTATTTCTAAATCTTCTGGAATATTTGGAACCCAAGTGGCTAATCCCCCTGCCATACTCACTTTAGCCCTGACAGGTTTTTTATCAACTTGAACAACCTTTGCTAGTAAGGGGCTTCCTTTTTTGATTGTCAAACCACCTCGAACCAAAGAAGTTCGGTCTTTCCATCCCCTCCCTCCCCCTGTCCCATCCAGTCTTCTTAAAGCATCTAAACTAAGTCGTTTACCCATCCAAATCTCACCTCATCCCTCTATCGCACCAATTTTGCCAAAATTTCACTTTAAACCGAGAAAAATAGAAGAAATTTTAAGTGGGGACAGGTTCGAGTTTTTAAAAGTCGAACCTGTCCCCACTTATTTGGAGAGATAGCCAATGATTTTGTAGATAAGTTTGGCAACGGTAAAATCCGAGGCAATATCACCTTTTCGCGGGGAAAGCTCAACCACATCAAAGCCAACTACATTTTTGTTCTTGCATACACTCTTTAGAAGATCTAAAACTTCAAACCAGGTCATCCCACCTGGTTCTGGGGTGCCAACCGCTGGCACAACTGATGGATCAAAAACATCTACGTCTATTGTAATGTAGACATTATTGGATAATTGCTTTTCTATTTTTCGGTAGTCTCTGCCACCCAGTCCGTGACCCCTAAAATGAATTTTGGAGAGCTGTCCAGTCTTTTTGGCAAACCCCCACCCCTCTTTTGAAATATTGCGGATGCCAACCTGTACCGCCGGGCAAATTTCGAGCACCCGACGCATGACACAGGCATGATTGTTTTTATTACCATTAAATTTGTCCCACAAATCCCCATGCGCATCCAGCTGCAGAACAGATAGATCTTTGTATTGTTTAGAAAAAGCTTTAACGGCCTGCGGGGTTATTGAATGTTCTCCCCCTAAAATGACTGGGACTTTTCCCTCCCCCAAGATACTTTGGACCCTTGTCCCGAGAGAGGTCGAGGGATTGGACGAAAGACGCCCAAGAGAAGTCGGCTTTCCGGTATGAATCCCAGTCCTTTGACAAGGCTCGCAACCTAGTTCTTCATCAAACCATTCAACCTGCTTCGAAGCTAATAAAATAGCTTTGGGACCATTCTTGGTCCCTTTACCATAAGTAGTGGTGGCTTCATAGGGGACGGGGAAAACTACAAATTTTGACTCGGGATAGGGAGGGGTAACATCCAGGAAAGTTAGCATACAATTTGGGTGCCGTGACTAGCCGAGACTTTCTCTTCATGGTGGGTAGCGCCAAAAAGACTGACTAATTCCTGGCAGGCAAAATTAATATCAAATTCCTTGCAGGAAAAGATATCAATAAAGACATGATTCTTATCTGGGAAGGTATGAAGACTGATGTGGGATTCAGAAATAAGAACTACGCCAGATACTCCTGAATCTTGCGGCGCAGGGGCCTCATATTTAAAAACACAGGGGGAAGTAACCTTGGTCATTTTGATTTTTGCCGGGAACTCGTCTAAAAGATCACGAAGAAAAACCGTATCAGTTAACTTTTCACTTGAGCAGCCATAACAATCAAGCATCAAATGAGTACCCGGTCCGTATTTTGTCTCTGTTGTCACACTACCATTGTAGGAGACTTTAAAAATTTGTCAAGGGATTTTCTTTAAGGTATTATATGGCCAGATGGATTACAAAAAACTCCGCCAAGAAATGGCTAATACCCAACTCATCCCGCGGGGGATTAAAAACCAGCGGGTTTTAGAGGCTTTTTCTAAAATTCCGCGGGAAAGATTTGTGCCGGCCAACTTACAAAGTGCAGCTTATGACGACTGCGCTCTGCCTATCGGAAAAAATCAAACCATATCCCAGCCCTATATGGTAGCTATCATGACAGAACTGTTAGATTTACAAGGAAATGAAACAATTTTGGAAGTTGGCACTGGCTCTGGCTATCAGGCTGCGATTCTGGCTGAGCTTTGCAAAAAAGTTTATAGTATCGAACGCATCGAAACCCTGGCAAAACCCGCAGAAAAGGTCATCAAAGAACTGGGATATAATAATATTGAGTTTGTCGTTGGCGACGGAACAAACGGCTATCCCCAGTCTGCTCCTTATGCTGGAATTATTGTAACTGCAGGTTGTCCTGAAATTCCCCAACCTTTAATTGACCAGCTAAAAGATCAAGGAAGATTAGTCATCCCAGTTGGAAGTCGTTATCAGCAGATTTTAACACTGGTCAAAAAAGAAGGTCCCGAAATCAATATAGAAGAGTCTGTGGGCTGCGTATTTGTGCCGCTGCTTGGAAAGTTTGGGTGGAAATAAATGGCTGCGGAAAAAGCCTGATGTTTGCTAACGGGGACACGCGATGCGAATCCAAATAAAATATACCAGAACGCACTTTAAATATGCTTATTCTATAAGCTTCCTCTGCTCCAGGTCTAGAATCATTCCCTTTGAAATCAGCGCTCGAATCTTGAACCCCAATACAATTAAAATCCTGACTATGCGCTAATTCAATCCCCTCACGTAAACCCATCTCGGGAAAAGGCGCCTCTAATATTTCATCTGCATCTACTTTGATCAACCAATCATTATGCGCCTCAAGTCTATGCAAAGCCTGCATAATCCTTCTTTCTGAAACTCTTTCATTAAATAATCGGTCCACTGGTACAAAATTTGTCATTGAAACTACCGAAGACGGGAACTCGGCAACCACCCGTTTCGTTTCGCGACTTGATTCACTCGCAAAGACGTGAACTGAAATCCCTTGCGTAATTAAATTCTGAATAGCCCAATAAATCACATCTGCTTCGCTAAAAGCCGGCATAACCGCTGAAATCCTTAAAGATCCTCTGTGGGCCTTGGGTCGATATCTTTGGGGGTTAACTTTGCCGTCTAACCAATCACGCCAAGCAATGCGCGCATTACTAATCATATGATTAAGTTTTTCGCGATGGGTCAGCCCTTCCGGCAGAACGCGTGGATGCTCTTCTAAATATCTTCCCAGGTCAAAATCTATGGCAACTAGTCTTTGCGCTAGAAGGGGCAGAAGGCCTCTGCGGGCGTAGGTATCAATATGATAATCTACATCGTCTACCATAACTGCTGGATCATGACCAAGATCTATGCCATATTCATCTGTTGCAAACCAGGCAAAATCATATCCCATCTCCGCTATATCCTGAGAAACCCAATAATCTTCTCCAATGCCGCCCGGGCTCCACGCTTCATCTCGATGTCGAAACCCTCGATCCCATAATTCTCTTCTTATAACATTGCTCCCGCCAGTAACATTTCTGATGGAAAAAGCAATTGCAAAATCCTCATCCACCGAATGAACTTGTGTCATATAATCTCCAAGAACCTTAAGCGGGCAAACCTGTCCCAGCAAAGGAAATGCTTCAAAAGACTGAAGGACACGCTCGGCCCATCCTGCATGGTGAGCAATGTCATTGTCCATGCGATGCAAAAATCTACCTTGGGAAATCTCAAAGCCTTGATTAACCGCCGTCCCTACAGCTCGATTATCCGGATTAAAAATCACCCTAACATTCGCATGTCGCCTAGCAAAATCGAGCAAGAAACGTTGCGTCCCATCACTAGAAGCATTATCCACAATAACCAGCTCAAAAGGAACCGTTGTTGATCGCATATATGCTTCTAGCGTCCTCCTAGTTAACGCTAAACGATTATGCGTTACCAAAGTAGTGCTTATAACCGGTCTAGGTTTCAAGCTAAAACCTCCTCCAGTCTCTGCGTGGCCTGGGCTTTTACCATGCATTCGATTTGAAAGAAATCGCCAGCCAAGGCACGAGAAAGTTTGACATAGAGAGAAATTAAAACCTCTGGATTAACGTCGCGATAAATAGTCTCCCAAATTTCTGTGGCAGCTAATTGAAGCTCCAAATCTAATCCTAATTTCTGCACCATAAATTCCGCTAAGGTAGCATTAAAAACAACTCTTGATAAACTACGAATAATCGTTGAAACATCCGTTGGATTCATCAAGATATCTTTATAGCCCCAAGCCATGGTGCGATAAGCAAAAGGTATATTGGCCGCAATCGGTGGCGGCCCGGCGGAAAAAGCACTGCCGATGATGGGAACACACTGGCCCCAAAAAGTAATCACAAAACCCTTAACGTTTTCTTCTTGGTTTCTGGCATGAATGTTTTCCGTGCCAATTATCGTTAACCCAACTTTACCACTGCTAACTTTTCTGGGGGCATCAGCCACAAAGATTCGTTGTTCCATATCATCCAGATACATGGTAAGGGGGTTAGCGGTAAAAGGAGCCCCCTCCAAAAGTAACATGAAGTCTAGATCATCAGGAATCTGTCTCTCATGGCCATATAAAAATCCCCCCATAATGCTCAAACCAGCAATTGGATAATCGCCATACTTTTCAGAAATAAAGCGCGCGATTGAAGGAATTAAAACCTGATAGCGCACTGAAAAAAGGCGTTCATAAAAACGAGCCTTTTCCTCTTCTCCAAACAGGCGATATCTCCAGTTCCATTCAGAAAGATGGGTATCAACCAATCTTCCACAAACCGCACTATCTTCCAATTCCTCATAACCCCATGGCCTTACTCCAGCTAAAAATTGAACTCCCCAATTCTCATATTCTGAAAAACGATAGCGCTCAAGCCGTTCCTTAACTCGAGTAGATTGGGTTTTGATTAATTTCCTGTCTTGGCTGCTAAGCCTTCTTCCATAAAGAAGCTTTAAAGTTGCTTCCCCAACCCTACTCATTTGAATACCCTCCCAAAAAATAATGCAAAGTAGCTTGCTCTGTAGGAGCAATTGGAACGCTCATTTGATGGAAGGCTTCAGCCAACCTGAAGTCATCAGTTTGATGCTGTATTATTTGCCGCAACCCATAATGCTCATCAAATCTCGCTCTTCTGTGCAAGTCAGCACATATCAACCATTCACTGGTATCAACATGTAAGACCGGATCCCCAGCTGGTGTTATCATTTGATCGTGAACCTCATTGGTGCCAGGCACAAACATGTTAGCCTCAACAAATTTATCAAAAAGATACCGTGCTAGATATGGTGCAACTGCCCACGGGTAACTATCCAAAATAAAAGGGGTTCCATCAGCTTGAAATAATTTGCGCCAACTATGCGCGGCCTGGACCCCTTCCCCTTCAAGGGTTTCAACCAAAGAAGCAATATGGTTAGGTTCAATTACATTATCGTCATCCAGATGGGAGATATAATCCCCTGAGGCCCGGTCGATGCCCGCATTCCTAGCAATAGCTGCTCTCTGCGCCCCATAAACGATATCTTTCGAAGTTTGTAGATTAAGAATAACTGCCTGGGGGTTTATTTCCAATATTCTGGTTCCAAGTTCTCCCGAAAGTTGAGGGTGCTTATCCCCTACAATAATAATATGCTCAATCCTTTGATATTCCTGAGCCCTCACTGCCTCAACCGCCCGAAGTAAGCGATTTACTCTTCTGTGGCTGGGAGTTATTACACTAACTAATTTTTGAGTCATAATTATTACCCTTTATTTATCGACCCCTTTTTTGAAAAATTTCACTTAAAAATCAGTTGCCGGCTTTTTTGCCCCCAATCACATTGACCCTCCCCAAAATTTATGTTATTCTTACATAGTTGGGAGGAGAAAAAATGACAAGAGAAGAACTAAAAGCAACAGAAATTGAAAATACCAAAGGTCAGGATGAGTTCTTAGAGGTTGAGGAACTAATCAAGGAAACTCTGGAAGAAAGCAAACTCCTTAACAAAAAAGAAGAAGAAAAAGCAGCTGCCCTTCCAAAAGAAGAACCCAAAAAAAGCGATTTTAAGGCAACAACCATTAATCTGCCTAAAAAGGAGCCGATAGAACCCCAAACCCAGGCTCCCAAAAAAGCACCCCAAACCACAGCTCCCAAACCAGCTGAAGCTTCCTATGAAGCAACTTTTAAGGAATACAAAGCTGGGGACGTTGTGTCAGGAACAGTCATAAAAGTAGATCAAAGTGGGGTCTTGGTAGATATCAAATACAAAGCCGATGGATTCATCCTTCCCGATCAATTATCAGAAAAAAGCTCAGCCTCCCCTCTCGACATCGTCAAGGTTGGCGATGTTATCAATGTTTTTATTGAGAACCTTGAAAACAAGGAAGGCTATGTAGTCCTTTCTAAGGCACGTGCGGATGATGAAATACGTTGGAAAAAAGCTTTCGATGCTTATAAAAAGAAGACTCTCCTAGAAGGAAAAGTAGTTCAGGCTTTGCAAGGCGGCCTGGTGGTTGAGTGCGAAGGTATCCGCGGCTTTATCCCAGCTTCTCAGGTGCTTAAAAAATCCGGGGAACCGCTTGAATCTTTTAAGAACAAAACCCTCCCGGTCAAAGTTCTTGAAATCAATCGGCGCCAAGGAAAGATTGTGCTCTCCCACAAACTGGCTGCTGGAGAAAAAGAAAGATTTAAATCATCAAAGCTTTTTGATGATTTAGAAGTCGGACAAGTACGCCATGGTAAAGTTTCAAGCATTAAGAGCTTTGGGGCCTTTGTCGACATCGGCGGGATCGAAGGCTTGATTCATTTAAGCGAATTATGCTGGAAAAGGGTAAAACATCCCAGTGAAGTAGTTAAAATGGGACAGCAATTGGATGTTTTTGTTTTAGGCGTTGATAAGGTAAATAAAAAGGTTGCCCTGGGTTTAAAAGAATTACAGCCCGACCCCTGGGTCAACGCGGCCGAACATTATAAGGCCGGCCAAGTCGTCAAAGTTAAAATTTTGCGCTTTGCTAAATTCGGGGCTTTCGCTGAATTAGACCACAGCCTGGAAGGCTTGATCCACATCTCTGAGATGGCAAAAGAACGCATCCAAAAGCCCGAAGATGCAGCTAAAATCGGCGATGTTGTGGAAGTGAAAATCCTGCGTGTGCTTCCTGAAGAGCAAAGAATCGGCTTATCGATTAAGGGAGTCCTTATTCAAAAAGAAAAAGAGGAAATGAAAAAATCACAGCCCCCAAAAGAAGAAACCCCTAAGGTAACGATCGGCGACATCATTGCCCAAAAAGAAAAGGAAAAGACCGAACGGGAAGCAGAAGAGGAGACCGAGGAACCAACAGAACAGGTAGTGGATAATCAGGAAGAGGCAAGTTGAAGTTTAGAGAAAAGCTAG
>JABMSE010000087.1 GCA_013204645.1 Candidatus Saganbacteria bacterium
TTAATATAGTTCTCCCCGATTTTGTTTTTATGGGAGAAAAAGACTTCCAGCAACAGTTGATTGTTAAAAAAATGGTGAAGGCCCTAAATCTGCCCATTGAAATAATTTCTCTCCCCACGGTTCGAGAATATGATGGATTAGCCATGAGTTCTCGCAATCAATATTTAAACAGCAAAGAAAGACAGCAAGCAACCGTTCTTTATAAGTCCCTGTGCCTAGCCAAAAAAGAAATAGAAAACGGGGAAAAAAATACGCATAAAATCCTACTCCGGGTGCGCTCGCTCTTGGGCAGTGTGCCAAACATCCGACTGGACTATGTTTTTATTGTAGACCCAGAAACCTTAGAAGAGGTCAAAAAAATAAAAGGCCGAGTTCTAATTGCCATGGCGGTACACATGGGCCATGCACGCCTGATTGACAATCTGCTGGTTGGCGCATGAGGCGTCCCGGCTTTACTCTGGTTGAAATCTTAATTGTCATTTCTATTTTGGCTGTCACCCTGTCAATCAGCCTTCCTACTTTTTATTCGTTTTCGGGACAGCTTTCTTTAAATGCTTCGGCCAGGACCGTGGCTTCAAAACTTAGACAGCTGCAAAGCCAAGCCATGCTAGTACATGAAACCCAAAGCCTTAATTTAGCCAGCCTTAATTTGCCAGCCAGCATTATCCCAATTGCTATTGGCACTATTAGCTTCTCTCACACTGGCAATCCGGCCCCTGGGGGATCAGGCACAATCATCTTGCAAAATAGATTCGGAAAGACAAAAAGCATAATTGTGTCTTCGCTGGGAAGGGTGCGCATTGAGTAGACGGGGCTTTACTTTAATTGAGCTTTTACTGGCAGCAAGCCTTTTTGTGTTAGCTGTTTTCTCTTTTTCTTATCTTTTAAAAATCGGGGCAAGCTCAATTGCTTCCTCAGGGGATCTACACCATGCCACCTATGCCCTTCAAACTAAGATGGAAGAAACCTATACCACTCCCTTTAATCAACTCGGCGGATTAGACGGCAGCACTTTTGCCGATGGAAGTGGGGAGGTTTTTGTAACTCCGGTTTTGGCTGATTTAGTAAAAATAGAGCTGCGTTTTAGCTTTGATCCCAATAAAGTGCCGGCAAAAATAACCACTCTGAGGAGCAGCTATTAAATGAAGAGACGGGCTTTTACCTTAGTTGAATTGGTGGTTGCACTAGCCATCTTTTCCCTGCTTCTTGGCGGCATATTTTATGCTCTTTTCACTGAGCTTACTATTTGGAATAAACTGGTAGCCCAGGCTGAGACCCAACAAATCACTAACGCCGTTTTGTCAAAAATGACAAGCGACGTCAGAAGTGCGAGCGAAATATTGCCGGCATCAAATAGCACTACCTTAGCCTTGACGGTTAAAACAGACGAAATTGAATATTCGCTGGCCAATGATAAAATTAGAAGGAAAAAAAATGGACATTCAAGCTACTTAACCGATGAAAATGATATCGACAGCTTGTCTTTTTCCTATCCAGAGAGCAATTTTGTTGAGGTAGGCATTGGAAACTTTAATGCCGGAGCATTCTTAAGGAATTAAAATGAAAAAAGGTGCAGCCTTAATTTTGGTTATCTTAATCTTTGCCAGCTTTCTGATTTTGGGTGCGCTTTTTTCTAAAATAGTCTATAATTTACGAAGTAGTGCACATGCCGCCTTAGTCCGAGAGCAGGCGTTTTATTTAGCCGAAGCTGGCATTGAAAAAGGTAAGGTGGAACTAGCCCACAATCCAAACTGGTACACAGATCCGCCCTATTACCTTGAAGATAATCTTTCCTGGCTTCTAAATCAGGCAGTCGGCCAAGAAGTTGCTCTGGGAGAAGGGAAATTTAAGATTGTAAAGGAAAGCGGAAAAGACAGGCTCTATTCGATCGGGCAAAAGGGTAGAGGTATTATGGTGATTAAAATAAAGTTGGGAGGAGGTAGCACATGGGAAATTATCTAATTTTGGCAGTTTCAATTCTTCTAGCCGTAACCGGACAGCTTCTTATGAAAAAGGGTATGATGCAATTCGGGGCGTTCCCAATAAAAGAGCTGCTTTCGCATCTCATCCCGATGTTTTTAAATCCCTTTGTTTTCTTTGGCTTTGCCTGTTTTGGGCTTTCTTCAATTTTTTGGCTAGTGGTTCTATCGCGGCTTCCACTTAGTCTGGTTTATCCTATGGTAAGCGTGGCTTATGTTCTAGTAGCCTTTGCTTCCATGATTTTCTTTAAGGAAAGTGTGAGTTTAGCCAGATGGATGGGAATTGGTATAATTATTCTTGGCGTAATCTTGATTTCGCGAAGCTAGCGAACTAATCCTTTTTAAAATACTTAGTGAAGTCTTCGGGCTTCATATTGTCAATAAATTCTTTGAACTTCTTGGTTTCTTCGGCATCCTTTTCCGCATTAACCAGTTTGGCCTGCATCATAACTACTTCGGAAACAAAAACCGGAACATGTGCACGAACTGCCAGAGCAATTGCATCGGACGGCCGCGCATCCATTTTTATGGTTTTCTTATCGGCTAAAACCTCGATCACTGCATAAAAAGTGCCCTCTTTAATATCATTAACGATCACACGCTGAATCGTGCCACCTAATTTCTCAATAAAGTTTCGGAGAAGATCATGGGTCATGGGGCGTGGGGGGGCTACATTTTGTAGTTCCATAGCAATAGCCGCAGCCTCAAAAATGCCAATCCAAATAGGGAGGAAATTCATTTCTTCCTGATCACGCAGAAGCACCAGCGGTGATAAGTTGCGGGGATCAAAACCCAATCCCCCAACCTGCATTTCTATCATTTACCTGTTACAACCTCAACAATCTTAGCAAAGGCTTTTTGGTGGTTAACGGCTAAGTCTGCTAGCGACCTTCGATCAAGGCCTATTTTTTTCTGCTTTAGGGCATGCATAAACTTGCTGTAGCTCATGCCGGCAGCTCGAACCGCTGCGTTAATCCGCACAATCCAAAGCCTGCGCATCACAACCTTCTTTTGCCTGCGGTGGCGGGTGGCGTGTTTCTTTGCTTTATAAACAGCAACTTTGCGGCGGCGTGACTGGGTGCGCAAAGCACCACGAAAACCCTTGGCTCTTTTTCTCTCTCTACTTCTTCTTCTGCGGGCAACCGTTCCCCTTTTAACTCTTACCATTTTCTATCCTCCAGCTAACATTTGCTTAACTCTGGCATGGTCTGACTTGGCAACCAGGCCTCTTTTTCGCAAATGCCTTTTTTTCTTTTTACTTTTCGCAGAAAGCAAATGCCGCATGTTAGCCTGATTGCGCACTATCTTTCCTTTTTTTGTAATCCTAAACCGTTTGGCTGCTGCCTTTCTGGTTTTCATCTTAGGCATCTTTTCTCACCTACTTTGGAGATATTATAACGACAAAGTTTTTTCCGAATTTTTTGGGCCTTGATTCTGGCTTACCCAGATCGGCGACCGCTTCAATCATCCTGTCCATGATCTTCATTCCCAAATCAACGTGGGCCATCCAACGTCCCCTAAAAAACATGGACACTTTCACTTTATGTCTCTTTTCTAAAGATTCCCGGGCTTTTTTCAGGCGCACATTGAAATCATGATCGGCAATCTTAGGAGAAATCTTTACCTCTTTTAGCCCCCCACCCTTCTGGGATTTGCGGGCCTCTTTTTCTTTTTTAGCTAGTTCGTATTTTAACTTGCCACAGTCAGCAATGCGACAAACCGGTGGGACTGCTCCTGGAGAAATAAGGACCAGATCAAAGCCTCTCTCCTTCGCCAACCTTAAAGCTTCTTGGGTTGCAACAACTCCTAATTGCCCTCCCTCTTCGTCAATCAGCCGAACTTCTTTTCCCCGGATGCGCTCATTAATTATGTAGTTTCGAATACTCTTTATTCCTCCGTGTAACCTATTATACTATAATTTACGTCTTACTGTCTATCTCAGCCAAAAGCTCAGCCAAAAGCTCTTCCGGTTTCTTTGTTCCTATGTCCCCTTTGCTTCTGTGCCGCACAGAAACAAGGTTTTCTTTTTCCTCTTTATCACCAATAATTAACATATAAGGCACCTTTTGCATCTGGGCAGCTCGTATCTTTGCCCCGATTTTCTCGTTACGCAGATCAGCTTCCACCCGAATTCCCTTATTTTTAAGTTTATCCGCAATTTTTTTAGCATATTTATCGTTCCGATCGGAAATAGTTAAAACCGTGGCTTGCACCGGGGCCAACCAAGTTGGAAAAGCTCCGCCATAATGCTCAATTAAAGCTCCGAGGAATCTTTCAATGCTGCCCAGGAT
Source organism: Candidatus Saganbacteria bacterium (assembly GCA_013204645.1). GTDB lineage: Bacteria > Margulisbacteria > WOR-1 > O2-12-FULL-45-9 > O2-12-FULL-45-9 > JABMSE01. The sequence goes on from JABMSE010000087.1 coordinate 4,271, forward strand.
CGCCCGGTGAACCATTACCGGTACTTTTTTAGAACCGTCCTTATCGGTATAGGTTAAGTTAAATCTTTCCGGCAGGTTAAAATCAACCTGAATAGTTGGTCCTTGCCAGAGCCGGCCCAGGGCATCTTTAAGCTTAATATCAATTTTGGGCCCATAAAACACGCCAGCCCCAGGATCAACTTCAAAGGGGACATTCCGGTCCTGAAGCGCGCGCTGCAAAATTTCTGTGGCCTTGTCCCAGTTTTCAATCGTTCCAGCATATTTTTCCGGTCGGGTGGAAAGGTTTACTTCATATTCAAATCCAAAAACCTTCATTATATAAGCCACGAACTCCAGCACGGCAAGGATTTCATCTTCCAGCTGATCCAAGCGGCAGAAGATATGAGCATCATCTTGGGTAAA
>JABMSE010000088.1 GCA_013204645.1 Candidatus Saganbacteria bacterium
TTACTGCATTACCGGATTTTAGGCACAGGGCAATAGAATCTGCGGTAACATTTGGCCGGGCCTCATAGATGATTGCGATAACTCCCAGTGGAACCCTTACTTTTTTGATTTTTAGGCCATTTGGTTGTTTTGATTCAGCTAAAACTTCGCCGATTGGGTCAGGCAGCGATTTAACCACATTTAATCCCTCAATCATGCCTTTGATTCTTTTGCCATCTAGGGATAAGCGATCAAGCAGGGTGCGAGAAAGTTCTTTCTTTTCTGCGGCTTCAAGATCAATTGAATTAGCGTCAATAATTGCTTTGGCATTCTTGTCTAGGGCTTCGGCCATTCTTGCTAGTGCTTCGTTTTTCAGCTTAGTTGAAGCTATGGCAAGCTTGCGCGAAGCTTCTTTGGCTTCCTTGCCTTTTTTGGCTACTTCGGAGGTGGTCATAACGCTTGTATTATAACATACCCTCGGGATTAAAAAGAATAATTCTGCAAACCGTCTCGGAAGCCGAGCGGGCATGGATCCCGCCGAAGGCGGGAGAGCGAGGCTGAGAGTCGAGCAGCAAAATTCTCGCAGGGAATTTTGACTGCGTGTTTGAAGAATTAATCTTTTTAATCCGAAAAACTTTTAAAGGGAGATTTCGGACTTAAAAGAAATTTCAAGAAATCTTTGGAAATAGTGTCCCGACGACATTAATATATTTGATAGTGGAATGTCGGGATCCCGCCTCTGGCGGGAAAATTTCGTAAACCAGAAAATTTCAGGAAATCTTTAGAAACAGTGAAATTTTTGCCAAAAAGTGTCGATATATATATAGGAAGGAAGCTCATACCTTCTCTTCACCTAAGTCGAAAAAAAGGACCAGCCTGTTGGTCCTTTTTTCTTTGTTTGCTTTTGGTTTTCAGTGAAATTTTTGTAAAAAGGATACGATAAAGAAATAATAGAAGAATAGAAAAAACTAGGAGGGGCAACGATGGGCGCAATAAAGGGTGTTATTATTGATGGATTTAGGGTGCGAAGAGGAGAGGGAAATAGGCCGAGAGCTGAGCGATTGAGAACATTGCAACAAAGGCTAGGAAGACTTCCTGAAAGAATGCCTGGTGAAGTCCGCGGAGATGTGGATACAAATGCAGTAAGTCCTGATAGGCCAGTAAATGGAGCTGAGCTAGAAGCAATTTTGGCGCAGCGAAATCCTGATAATGATCGCTTAGGAATTAAATTTGTTAATCCACTCGAAGAGAAAAGATTCAACCCTCGGGATTGGATGGGTAGCGCAGACAGAGAAGCTCCCGGTGCATGGATTAAACTTGATTTAAGAGTACGGGCTGCTGCTGTAGGTGATCAACTTAAAAATTTCCCTTATGCTAGGGCAGAAAAGTTGTTGATTGCAAGATTAAAAGGCGAAGGCCAGATTCGGCATCCACACGTTGCGACAAAGGGTCGCAATATCATATTAAAAGCCTTGGATCTTAGGGGGGGCCATTCGGTTTTTTCTACTACTGTAGATCCTTCGCGAGGCCAGGTTGTTACTATAGGGGTTCTAATGGAAACCAGCCACCGCCAACTGACAGTGGGAATGCCATTCTGCGGAGTTAAAACGATGAAATTTCTCCACGATGCAATCGAAATTGCGGTCGACTCATTAGAAGCGGCTATGTCCGTCCCTCAGGGCAGATCACCAATAGACGGTGGCGGGTTAGAATAATTAATTTAAATCTATGCCTTTGGTTTTCTAGCTTTCTTCCAAATACGAACCACGACAAATATGATTATGCCCAAGAATACAACCCACGGAGCTAGGGCAAAAGCGATTATGATAATTTCCCCGATAGAAGCAGCAAAGGCCGTTCCGGCAGAAACAAAGGTATCAATTATTGATTGCAGCCAATCGGTCTTAGCCGGAAGCGCAACGCCTTTTTCATAAAGACGCACAGAAATCGTTGAGAGCGCTACTTGGTTTTGATAATACTTAAGGGACCCTTGCATGGTTTCAATATTTCCCCGCACCCGGGCTAGCTCTTTTTCAACGTCAAGAACATCGGCTATTTTAGTGGTTCTGGTTTGAAGGAGTTTTAAAATCCGCTTTTCAAAAGCGCGGGCATTTAAAAGCCTGGCTTCGAGATCGTAATATTCTTTGGTAATATCCGAGCTTGATTTTGATTCATCTCTTACATCACCTAGCAGTTTTATCTCGGCTAAGGCCACATCTAGGTTTTTGCTAGGGATGCGAAGGATGGCTTGGCCAGACTTGCTTTGGTTTTCATATTTTTTTATGGAGGAAGTGCCAACATAGCCGTCATTTTGTTTTGCAATGGCCTCTAGGCCTTCCATTGTCTTTACAACATCTTTGACTTCAATCTCAAGAAAAGCAGAATAGATTAATTTACGCTCATTGAGGTTTTCTGCCGGAATGGTGATGACCTCTGTTTTGGCATCTGCCATCCCTTCTCTGGCTGCCATGAAGGACCGATCCTTACCTGCCACTTCCAGTGCTTCATACGTAACTTCTGTGCCACTAGTTTTAAATTTCTTTACCAGGGAACAACCAGACAAGGCAATAACCAAAACAACCAATCCAAGCGCTAATATTTTTTTGAACATATTCTTTCCTCCTTTGTTTACTATGGTGATTATACCCAAAAACAGGGACAGGTTCAACTTTTTAAAGAATAACCAAATTATCTCGATGGACGGCTTCGCCGACGTCTTTTTTGCCGATTAGATTGCTTAGTTCAGTGCTAGAAATATTAACCAGGCCGCGGGCGATTTCTTTTTCATTTTCATCAACAATTGAAACCAGGGCGCCGGATTTAAATTTACCCTTAATTGATTTTATGCCAACAGGAAGAAGGCTGGTTCCTTTCTTTGCCAGGGCTGATTCGGCACCGGGGTCAATAATTAAGCTGCCTTCAACTTTTAGGCCATGGGCTAGCCAGCGTTTGCGGCCTTCAAGTTTTCCGGCTTTAGGAGTAAAAAGGGTCCCAACTTTTTCGCCAGCAACTAATTTTTCAATTAAACCATCTTTTCGACTATTAATAATTGCCATGTAGACCCCAGCATCGCTGACTATTTTGGCGGCCTGGATTTTGGTAACCATGCCCCCGGTTCCCAGCTGGGTTGAGGGATGGCCTGCGGCGTCCATAACATCCTGATTAATTTCTGATATTTCTGGCACTAAATAGGAAATACCCTCGTCATTTGGCATGTAAAATCCGTCTACATCCGTTAGAAGGATTAATAAATCGGCTCCCACCAGGCTAGCAGTTAAAGCAGCCAAATTATCATTGTCTCCGATTTTTATTTCATCAATGGCAACGGTGTCGTTTTCATTAACAATCGGCACAACTTTTTCTTCAAGTAAGGTCTCCAGGGTGTGGCGGGCATTGAGATAACGCTCCCGATCAGAAATAGCATCTCGGGTTAGTAAAACCTGGGCCACAGTCAAGCCGAATTCTTCAAAAGCTTTTTCGTATTGACGCATGAGCCGGGATTGGCCAACTGCCGCAGCAGCTTGTTTTTGGGGAATAGTTTTGGGTTTTCCCAGGCCTAGTTTTTCAGCCCCACAGACAATGGCACCTGAGGTAACCAAAATGATTCTTTTCTTGGCGTGAGCCAAAGAAGCAATTTGGGAAGCGATTCGCTTAAGATTTTTGCTGTCTAATTTGCCTTGAGGAGTGGTGAGGGATGAACTTCCAACCTTGATAACAATAGTATTGAAGGTCTTTTTAGACATTCTTTTATGCTACTTGGATACTTACTCGTTTTCCCGGTCCAAAAACCACAAAACCAGCTGCTTTTGCAAAGAGGGTGTGGTCGCGGCCTTTGCCCACATTATTTCCCGGGAAAAATTTGGTCCCATGCTGGCGAACAATAATTGATCCAGCAGGAACTACTTGTCCACCAAAGGCTTTGATGCCCAGTCTTTGTCCCCTTGAATCACGCCCGTTTTTACATGCGCCGCCGGCCTTCTTATGCGCCATGCGTTACCTCCTCGATCTCCAGCCGGGTGTAGGGCTGCCTGTGTCCGATGGTGCGATGGTAATTAGTTTTGTTCTTATATTTGAAGATTGTGACCTTTTTGTCTTTGCCGGTGCCCAGGACTTTAGCTGAAACTTTGACCCCTTTGAGATAGGGGGTTCCAACCTCGATGGTTTTGCTGTCGGAAAAAAGCAAAACCTTGTCTAGGGTCACATGACTTTTGGCGTCAATTAACTCAACGTCAATTATGTCGCCCTTTTTGACTTTATATTGTTTTCCGCCGCTTTCAATTATTGCAAACATTATATATATTATACCAGATCTGCGGCCAATATTTCAATGCCTGGGGGCAATTGCTGGCTTAGCTTTTCCATGACTGTTTGAGGTTTTACCCAACCCTCAAATTGAAGGGTGGCAGATTCGTCGTCTGAAGTTTTACCAAGCTTTAGTGCTTGTCCCCAGGATATTTTCATATGGGGGTTAAAGCCTTGGGAAAAGGCAATCGGAAGCTCTGCACGCCGGATCGCCCGTATAAATACGCGCATTAGATCCCGGTGCGAGATAAATTTTATTTCTTCGCCTTTGCTATATTTAATCTTTACGCGATTCACGCAGCAATATCTCCTTTGGGACTCCGGGATCTATAAAATCCCAGGGCAACGGTTCATCCTTTGGCCGCTCACGCAAATATACATTAGGATCAATCCCGCACTCGGCAAAAGCTTTTTGCCAAATATCAAATTTTAGATGTTCGGACCAGGCGTCGAGGCGAGCACCCAGCTCCCAGGCTTTCTCAATTACTTTTGAAAGTTTCTCGTCCCCGCGCGCAAAGACCCCCTCCAAGAAACTGGCGGATGCCTCATGCCAACGCACTGAGATCCCCTTACCCTTTAAATTGTTTTTTATAAATTTTTGTTTTTCAAGGGTCTCGTCAATTGAGATTTGTTTTTCCCATTGAAAAGGGGTGTGGGATTTTGGAATAAAAGTTGCTAGATTAACGGTTATCCTAGCTCTTGTGGTGTAGGTTTTTCCCAAAGCCAGTATTTTCCTTGAAAGCTCACAAATTCCAACTAGATCCTCCGGTGTTTCACCTGGAAGGCCCAGCATAAAATAAAGCTTTATGGATTCAATGCTATTTGAAAAAGCCGCTTTTACCCCTTCTAAAATATCTTGCTCGGTCATTTTTTTGCCAATCACATCCCGCAGGCGCTGGGTCCCAGCTTCCGGTGCAATGGTAATGCCGGAAGGTCGAACCCTGGCTATTTCTTTAGCTAGTTTAACTGAAAAAGTGTTTGTGCGCATGGATGGCAAACTGATATTTATGCGTTTGGGCGCATATTTTTGTGCCAGGGTTTTTGCCAGCTCATCAATTTTGCTGTAATCAGAGCTTGAAAGTGAAACCAGGGAAAGCTCGTCGTAGCCGGTATTTTTCATTATCTCATCAGCTTGCTCAATTACCTTTTCCATGCTTTTTTCTCTAACTGGCCGATAAGTCCAGCCAGCCTGACAAAATTTGCATCCCCATTTGCATCCCCGCATAATTTCAACTACTGCCCGGTCATGAATTGCCTCAATGTAGGGGATGATGGGACGGGTTGGGTAGGGGGTGGTGTCCAAGTTTTTGATATGTCGTTTTGTTACTATGTTGCTGTGTCCGGGTACATATATTCCTCCGAGCTTGGCTAAGGCTTCCAATTTCGCGATTCGTGATTCACGATTTGTGTTTTTCAGAATATCCGCAATCTCCTCAATTAATTCTTCGGCCTCCCCAATCACAAAAAAATCAAAAAAGTCAGCTAGGGGTTCGGGATTAAAAACGCAGGGGCCGCCGCCCATAACCAGGGGGTCACTATCTTTTCTGTCTTTTTTCCAGGGAGGAATACCCCCTAATTTCAGCATGTTATATATATTGGTGTAAGTGAGTTCATGTCCTAAGCCAAAGCCGATCAGATCAAAATCTTTTAGGGGCTTTTCTGATTCAAGGCTAAAGAGAGGAATATTATTGGCTTTTAGCTGTTCTTCCATGTCGGGCCAAGGAGCAGCAGACCTTTCCGCCAAAACATCATCGATTTGGTTTAGGATATAGTAAAGGATCTGGATTCCTAGGTTTGACATCCCAATTTCGTAAGTGTCAGGGTAGGCCAGAGCCACATGCAGTTTGGCTTTATCCCAGTCTTTGTGACTTGAGTTAAGCTCGTTTCCAATATAGCGCGCGGGCTTTCTAACTTCAGGTAGTATTTTTTCTAGGCTGTCTTTCATTTGACAACCAGGTTAACTAACTTGTTGGGTACGTAGATCTCTTTTACGATCTGCTTGCCTGAGGTAAAGTTTTTTACTTTTTCAGATGCCTTGGCTGCGCAAATAACAGCGTTTTTTTCGGCAGTGGCAGAAACCTTGATGGTATCGCGCATTCTCCCATTTACCTGCACGACGATGGTTAACTCATCTTCCTTGATTAGCGCTGGATCGTAGCTGATCCATGGTTCTTGGTGAATGCTTTTCTTGTTGCCAAGCTTATTCCAAAGTTCATCAGTTATGTGCGGGGCAAAAGGCGAAAGTAGAATTAGGAGTGCCTTGATCGCTTCTGGATCTTTGTCGTTGGCACGGGATAGCTCGTTGGTTAATTCCATCATTTTTGCAATAGCTGTGTTAAATGAAAAGCGCTCGATGTCTTCGGTGACAGCTTTGATGGTTTGATGGGTTTTTTTAGTTAGTTCGGGGTTGGTAGCTTGGGGTTTGCAGTTTATAATTTGCGTTACCAACCGCCAAACCCGGTTGAGAAATCTAAAGCAACCCTCTACCCCCTTATCGCTCCACTCCAGCTCTTTTTGCGGAGGAGCGGCGAATAAAATAAAGAGACGGGCCGTATCTGCTCCGTATTTTTTTATAATGTCGTCCGGGTCAACTACGTTGCCCTTGCTTTTGCTCATTTTCGCTCCGTCTTTGATAACCATGCCCTGGGTTAAGAGATTTTTGAAAGGCTCATCGGTTGGAACCAACTTTTGGTCATAGAGAAACTTGGCAAAAAAGCGCGAATAGAGAAGATGCAAGATAGCATGTTCAATCCCGCCAATATATTGATCAACCGGCATAAAGTGATCCACTTTCTCTTTGGCAAAAGCTTGGGTTTTGTTTTGTGCGTCAGTATAGCGATAGTAATACCAGGAAGAACAAATAAAAGTGTCCATGGTATCGGTTTCTCTTTTGGCAGAAGCCCTACACTTTGGGCATTTGGTGTTAACAAATTCGGCTACTTGGGCTAAGGGCGACGAGCCTTTGCCAGTGAACCTAACATTTTTGGGAAGTTTAACCGGTAAATCTTTTTCCGGCACCGGAACTACGCCACATTTATCGCAATAAATAACGGGGATAGGGACGCCCCAGTAGCGCTGGCGCGAAATCAGCCAGTCTCGCAGTTTATAATTTGTTTTCCAGGTTCCAACACCTTTTTTAACTAGCCAGTCTCCGATGTTCTTTAGGCCGTCGGGCGAGGGTTGGCCATTGAATTGAGCAGAGTTTACCATGATTCCTTCATCAATGAACGCTTTGTTGTCGGAAACCTGCGACTGAACCCCTCGACAAGCTCGGGGCAATGCGTCGCGGTTTCCATCTTTTATTACTACTTTTATTGGTAGATTATGCGTTTTGGCAAACTCAAAGTCGCGTTGGTCATGGGCAGGAACGGCCATAACCGCACCCGTTCCATATTCCATCAGAACATAATCGGAAATCCAGATTGGAATCTCCTCATTATTGGCGGGATTGATAGCGTAGGCCCCAGTAAAAACCCCTTCCTTGCCCGAACTTTCTTCTCTTTCGTGCAAAGTTTCATGTTTTACCTTTTCTTTAAATGCCTGGACCGCTTTTTCGTATTTGGTCCCTTTGGTTAACTTGTCAACCATCGGATGCTCAGGTGCTAGCACCATGTAGGTTACGCCAAATAAGGTGTCCGGGCGGGTGGTGTAAATATTTAGGACCTGGGAGGAGAAAGGTGCTACGCCAAACTTAATTTCCACTCCCCTCGATTTTCCAATCCAATTTCTTTGCATAATCTTAACTGGTTCAGGCCAGCCAGAGAGCTTTTCAATGTCAGAAAGGAGACGTTGTGCATAATCGGTTATTTTTAGAAACCATTGCTTGAGGGCCTTTTCGTAAACGGGACTGTCACATCTCCAGCATTTGCCTTCTTTTACCTGTTCATTGGCCAAAACGGTCTGACAGTCCGGGCACCAGTTGACCATGGCTTTTTTTTGATAAGCCAATTCTTTCCCGAGAAATTTCAAAAAGATCCATTGGGTCCATTTATAATAGTCCTCTTTGCAGGTGGTGACTTCACGGCTCCAGTCATAGCTGATACCGAGCCGTTTTAGTTGTTTGGTCATTTGGTTAATGCATTTAGCCGTCCAGTCAGCCGGGTGACTCTTGTTTTTAATGGCGGCATTTTCGGCGGGAAGGCCAAAAGCATCCCAGCCAATAGGGTGGAGGACTGAAAATCCTTGCATGCGTTTAAAACGGGCAATTACGTCACCAATAGCATAGTTTCTGACATGGCCCATGTGCAGGTTGCCGGAAGGATAAGGAAACATTACGAGGTCATAGAATTTCTTTGTTGCTGTGTTGCGAGGTTGCTGTGTTGCTATCTGGTAGAGTTTTTGCTCTTCCCATTTCTTTTCCCATTTGGGCTCAATTTTTGCGGGGTGATACTCCGTCATTTCTTCTTAGCTTTTTTCTTGGGAGGTAGCTTCGGCCCTTTGCTTTGTTCTGGGGTTTGAGCTTTTTCTTCTTGCTTTTCCTCTTTTTTAGGAGAAAAAGATTTGGTCTCACTAATTTTTTCAAAAACAATTTTGCCATCTTTGGCATCAGCGGAAATTTTATCACCCGGTTTAAAGGTTCCATCGATAATGTCATTTGAAAGCGGGTTTTCGATCAAGCGTTGAATGGCGCGGCGCAGAGGTCTAGCTCCAAACTTTGGTTCGTAGCCCTCTTTTACAA
>JABMSE010000089.1 GCA_013204645.1 Candidatus Saganbacteria bacterium
AATTTAGGCTTAGTAGCAAAAACCCAGGGTTTTCTTGAGGTTTTCTGTCCCCTAACAGTTTTAAAACTTAATCCCTTTCGGTCCGTCCGCCCACCCCTTATTGATGGTGGAATACTTCTTATCATAGAATTTATTTCCTTTTCTTAAGATTAGGTCTCGCTGCCCCCCTAACACATACGGGCAGCTTAATAGTAAAAGTGGTGTTGCCCCTTTTATGATTCTTAGCAAATTGGCTCTTGATCTGAATCTCACCAGCATGATCCTTTATTATCCCGTAGCTAATGGACAGGCCCAGGCCTACTCCCCGCCCCGGCTCTTTGGTGGTGTAAAAAGGCTCAAAGACATGTAAAAGGTCTTCAGCTGAGATCCCAATTCCGGTATCTGCAACCGTAGCCCTGACAAACTTTTTGTTTTCAGCACTAGTCCTTATATAAAGGTGTCCTCCCTTTGGCATAGCATCTATGGCATTCAGAACCAGATTTAAAAATACCTGCTGGAGTTGATTGGCATCACCCATTACCCTGGGGAGTTTTTTGGCAAAGCGCTTAATTAGTTTGATTTTTGAAATTTTCAGCTTATATTTAAGAACAAAAAAAACACTTTCTATGCATTCATTTATATTTAAAGCTTCAATTGTTCTTTTGCTGGTTTCCCGAGAAAAGCTCAAGAGTCCCTGGGTAACATCCGTACAGCGCATGAGCTCTTTTAAAATAATATTTAGAACTTTTCTGGTTTCCCGACTATTCACTCTTGGAAGTATGAACTGAATATTGCTTAAGGCTATAGTTAAAGGATTATTAATTTCATGGGCCACTCCAGCGGCCAATTGTCCTATGGCAGCTAACTTCCCGGACTGGACCAATTGGGATTGGAGATTTTTTATTTCCCTGAGATCTCGGATTACCCCCACCAAACCGATGGGATTCTTTCGGGGTCCCTCAAGATAAGAAAAAGAAAGCATAACTGGGACTGCTTTTTTGTTTTTATCAATCAGGGTAGTTTCGAAATTTCTGGCGTAACCATCTTTAATGATCCGCTCATTTAATTCTATGAATTCTTCGGGCTTTTCAAAAAATTCATGCAATAGATTTCCAAGGATTTCTTGTGAACGGTAAAAGAGAAGCCGCTGGGCGGCAGGACTAAATGATGTTAGACGATATTCTGTGTCACAGGTAACAATACCATCACCAGCCGATTCAATTATATGGTGGCTGTATTCCTGAAGAAACCGCAGCTCTTCCTGCGCCCTTAGCTTTTCAATGGTTTGTATCGCGAAGGTTTCTTGAAGTTTATTAAAACTATTTAGAATTTCCTCATGTTTTTTCTGTAATTCGGCTATTAATCCTCCTTTTTTCTTTTTCATTTATGATCTCTTCCTAGAGAAGCACTTGTTTTCTGTTGTTTTTGATACCACAACCTACAAGTAAGCATCCTTCCCTTTATGGGCTTAAAAGAAACTTGATCCTGTTTTCCACACACTTTATATCTCATTGGGAAATTTCCCTAGAGCCGCACTTGAATTGATTATTTCCCTGGTTTCCTTCTCGGACAGATGGCTTGCCTCCTTGGAAGATTTTTGATTAAATCCTCCTTTCTTCTGAAAAGGCTTTTTTTCTATTTCAATATCAGGAGCAGCAACTTTTTCTCCAAGAGAAGAAATATGACTTAGAACATCTTTATATCTTTCAACTTCCCTAGAAAGATCTTGATCGCTTTCATTTAAAATGATTTTATCTGTCTTTTTTTGCAGCTTCTGAAGTTCTGCTTCTTTTTCTTTTAGAATTACTTCTAACTTGCTCTTAGCAATTGCCAATTCGTCCTTTTTATGTTGGAGCTCCTGAATTCTTTCCTCATTTCTTTTTAAAGTCACTATCAACTCACCCTTTTCGCCAAGAAATTGTCTTTTTAGATGCCGGACCTCTTCCTCTTTGGCTTTTAAATCCAGCTGGCCTTGAGCTATCCCGTCCTTCTTTCCATTAGCTTCTTCCAATAATTTAATTTTCTGCTCAAGAATTTTCTTCTTGTCTGGAAAGTATTTCCTTGCTCTTATCAGGAAAATGGCCCCTAGAATGAAGACCAACACAATCGCGACAATAATAAAATATAAATAATAACCCCAAAAAAAAGGATCAGGGGATTTTTGGGCAACCCCCGAACCTTTTTCCAGGATTTCAAAGAATGAAAAGTTCATCCAGCAGATTCTCTCAAACTTCGCCCCTTAAAAAAATTATCCAAAAAACTTCTCAAGAAAATCAGTTGCCATATCTTTCGCTCCCAGACCAAAGGCAAGCGCAAAGGTCAGGGCAACTGCGCCAACTACAACCGTAATTGAAGCTATAATCCAATCCAGAGAGATCCCGAGCTGACTCAAAGCTGCCAAAAATGCAAAGATAATAATGGCATACTGTACTATCTTGGCCAGGGTGTTTGCGTTTGGCAAACCAATATTATTGACGATAACCAAGACTATTGTGGAAAGCAATATTGCCACAAAAATTCCAACCCCCAAAATATAGGCAGCTGAAAGAACTGCTGGCAAATAGGCAAGCAGGCTGACTAAAAGGGCGTTTGCCGAAATCAACCCAAAAACAGCAACTACCGCAGTTACGGTCACAAAAATTGTCAACCAGTAAATCAAATCCCCTAGAAGCTCAGTGGGCCCCTTATTTAGGCCGCCCTTGGTCAAAAGATCCGTAAAGGCGATCTTTTTACATCCTTTATCAAGCTGGACTGCGCCAAACACTGTTAGCGTGAGCCATTGCAATCCCTTAGCAATTAAGAGACCAATCAGTAATAATACTAACGCACATAACAAATTCAAAAGCAACGGGACTATGGCAAAAAAAACACCCTTAACCGAATTTAAAATCCCCAGTAATATTTCCATCGCTTACCTCCTTTTTATACGCTAAATGTGCAAAAACGCAAAAATTAATCGATTTATTTTGCGCCTTTGCTCCTTTTGTGCTTTGGCGTTTACATCACCCCCTTTTATCTTTTCATTCGGCCTGACTTCGGCTCTCCATCTCATTCGCGACCGCTAGCTCCCTTCCAAGTTTCCCTTCAGCTACTTTCGCAATTATTTTTTCAACTGTTCCCTTTATCTCTGTTTCCATCAGAATTTATTCCTTTCCCCAAAAACAATCCTTCCCAAACTTACCAGAAAAAACCAGACGAGCTTCACCGGCCAAAAGAAGTCTATCCTTCTTTCTCTTTCAAGTGATTGAAATATCCCCCGTTGATAGCGGGAAAAATATAGGCCTATATATTTGCCAAACCTTGAGTCCCTTTCTTTCATAATTAAATGCGCCTTCCCTTAAAAATTTCTTTCCAAAAATTTATGACCGAATTGATTGCAACAAACCAAACAAAATTAAAGGGCCAAAAAATATCATACCTTGGCCTCTCTTCTGACAAACCATATTTTGCTTCCTGAAACCTGGCCAAATACAGTGCTAGATATTTTGCCAATCTTGTTTTTTCTTTGTTTTCCACTGGGATCATGCCTTTTTTCGATATATGTACTCACAGCAAACTAACAATCCCAGAAATATCATTATTTTAAGCGTTGACTCATCCATGCTTTTTTATACAGGAATTGGTTCTTTAAGATATTCTGCTAGCTGGGATATCTCAGGCTGCCTGCTCTTTAAATAATATCCCTTCATATATCTCATTACTTTATCGCGATCTTTAAGTTCAACTACTTTAATGTCTTTGGGTAAACCATCAATAATGTTATGATGCGCCCCAATAAAAAGGATCCCGGTTTCTCCCTCTTTAAGCGTCTCCCCAATTCTCCTGGCTATGTAACTATCTCTTTCTTGAAGTATTTTATCTTTGCCACGGACATACTTTAAATAAGCAACGCTCTTTCCTACAAACGATTTTGCCCCTGCCAATTCCTTGACCGCTTTGTATTCTTTCATCACAATCTCTATATCTTCGGTCTTTATCAGGGTCGCCCCTTTCTTAATCAAGCTATCGATGATCTCATAGTTTTTGCTTCCGCGTTTGACCCCGTCCGCCACAATTTTCATTCCTACTTCGCCATCCGCCACCAAACCATCCTGATAAATCTTAAATCCTTTAGGATCCACCACCCCAAAATAGGCTGCTAATTCATCCCAGTAAGAAGCAATAGTCTGCTTGTGCGCGTTCCATCTCTCTTCTCCGCAGATCGCGATCCCCTTTTTATCTGCCTCCGCAGCAATGCTGCCCAGGTCAGCACTCATATGAATGATTGGCACATAGATCAGTTTTCGCATTATTTTTTTTGCTCTGGAATCGTAGTTGTCGATCCCTTTTGGGTAGTAACTCCTGCCACTCTGGTCCTGCTAAAAACACTAAATACTCCCCTGGCTTTTTTAGTCTGCTTCATTTCTTCTAAACTTGAAATTTCCGTACCACCCTCCTCTGCCATTTTGGAAACCACATTAATAATGTTGCCAATCCCTTCAAAAATATCTCCCAGCCCAAGATTAGAAATATTCTGTTTAGCCATCAAACCCACCCCCTTATATATTCTTCAAAAATCCCTGGAGCCCCTTAAGCACCTGGCTATCAATCTCCATATCCTGACCAAAACCGGTTTTTAATAATACCTCGCGCTTCTTAGGACCAATTTCTAATGCGGTATCTACCAGCATCTTTAAGAATTGTTTAACCTTGGGTTTGCTTTTTAACAAATCAATAAATTCAACTAAAGTGCCCAAATACTGCATAAGCGCTTGTTGATCCTCGCCCTTCAAGGTAGTGAATTGCGCCAATACCTTTCTCACAGCCGAATCTGTAAGCAAACCAAGGGCCCTGATTTGGTCAAATATCATGTTTTTATCCCACTATTTCTTTTTTGCTGTCTCGGTTAAAGCCGCAACTAACGCTCCCTTAGCGACCGTACGCAAGGGCTGAGCGGCCTTTCGGACTTCTTTTATCTCCAGGGGGATTTTCAATTGATTAAGAATGGCCCTGAAGCGGTGAGTAAAACCCTTGGGCAGAGAGGTCCCCCCTGAGAGAACGATAGAAATGGGTTTATCAATTCTAGGCATTTTCGTGGTTTTGCTAAATTCAGATTTTATATTTTCAATTACATACTCTATAAGATGGCTGTAGTAAATAGAGAGTGCACTTTCAATCCTGCTTAACCCCTTTTCCTTGGATAAATCCAGGGATGACTCCTTAATGGCGCTGATGCGGCTTTCGGTTTCATTGACTGCCATGGCCACCTGTTGATCTATCCAGTCCCCAGCCTTGGTAACACTAAAAGTAAAAATAGGCACAGACATATAAGAAAGGCACATGTTGACCATGCCGCCGCCAAAAGAAAGACCAATCCCTGAAAAATTTTCTTCTGCAAGTTCAGAAAGCACCACGGCATGGGCTTCGTTAATAACCTTGGGAGTATAACCCAGCTTGGAAATAAAGCCCTGAAGGATCCTCTCGTGATAAATAACATTAAAATCCGCATCTAACGGTTCTCCTGGAACTGAATAATAAACAATCTCTCCTTCGGACCTAGGCCTTCCTAGTACGGTTTTAACCAAAAGCTCGACCATCGGCAGTGCTTCTTGTTCACTGGGACTCACGATCCCTTTTGAAAGGGGGCGCCGGGTATTCTTATGAAAAATATTGG
>JABMSE010000090.1 GCA_013204645.1 Candidatus Saganbacteria bacterium
GGAAATGTTTGGGAATGGACAAAGGAAATCGTTCTCCGTGGCGGTTCTTGGGGCCGCTACGGTCCCGACCTCTTGCAGGCGGACTTTCGCGGTGAGATTCATCCCGAGATCCGGAACAACCTTAATGGGTTCCGCGTTGCCAGGACTAAAAAATAATTAGGCTCTATCATCTTTACCTTATCGCTTTGCACCCACATCTTTTTGTTATATAATTCCCTTAATGCTACGCATAAAAACATTGCTTTTAATTTTCTTCATGACCAGCCTTTTTCTCTCTGCTTGTGCTCCGTCGCAGCCTACCTTGAAAATCGTCATGGGTTTAAGTGAAGACGAGTGGGAGGTTATGCGCCAGGAGATTTTTCCTCCCTTTGAGGAAAAATATGGCATAAAAATTCAGCCTATCCAAATGGAAGCTGATGATTTGCCTTCCGCACTGGAGGCCCAAGAAGCCGCTGGCCGAGTTGAGATCGATCTTTTTGCCCAGGATAACATGGCTCTTTCTTATCTGGTAAATAAAGGTTTAGTAGAAGATCTTTCGGTTTATGAAAAAGACCTTCCCAAAACTATTATCCCTGCCTTGGTTGATGCTGGTAAATTTGACGGAAAACTTTATTTTTTGCCTTATCGTCCTAATGTCCAGATTATCTATTATAATGCCGAGAAATTTAAAGAGTATAATCTTAAGCCTCCGCGCAACTGGAACGAGCTTTTGGCTGTTGCTAAGGTGTTTAAACAAAAGGAAGGGGTGGGGAAAATCCTCTTCAAGGCTTATGGTGGGGCACCCACGGCAACCCAGCTTTACGAATGGATTGTGTCAGCCGGGGGTGATCCACTTGCCATAAATGATGAGGGGTGTGTTGAAACCTTTACTTTCTTGCAAACCTTGTGGCCTTATTGTTCACCCGATTCTATCCGGGCAAAGTTTGATACCTCCAATGAATATTTGGCCAGAGACTCTGCCTATCTCATGCAGAACTGGCCCTTTGGCATCCAGGTAATTGTAAAAGATTATGAAAAGGAAAATATTGCTACCTATTCGGGGTTTGCCGGTCCCGCTCGAGAAGCGCATGTGGTGGGTGGTGAGGTTTTGGGAATTCCAAAGGGAGCCCCGCAAAAAGAAATGGCGCTAAATTTAATTCGCTATTTAGAATCAAAAGAAGTGCAGGAAAAACTAATTTCAGAACTTGGTTGGCCAAGTGTTAGATCGGATTCGGATGCCTTGGTGCCCTTATGGATGAAGCCCTATGTTGGCTCAGTTGAGGAGGCTTTAAGTTATGGCGTTTTCCGCAAAAACGTCCATTACTGGAATGATTTTGAGAAGTATATCAACGAAGCCTTTATTGAGATAATTATTCACGGAAAACCAGTTAAGCCAACTCTTGATTATTACCATAAGATGCTTGAGGCTGCTAAGCAAAGGGTGTGATCCTAGTTGCCTAATGGGTTTGGAAAAATTTGAAATTTTTCCCTTACTAGGGTGCTAGGGTCCTGTACGAAAAAACAATAAATTCTTTCTCTTTCTAGGAAGGCTTAAGTGTCTATTGGATAGAATATGATAATAAAAGCAGCAAAGAAGTATTGGCTCGAAGTTTTACTAGTGACTCCTTTGCTGGCTTATCTTTTGGGGTTTACCCTCTGGCCAATCATTCATTCAACTATTTATGCTTTTACCAATTACATAAATGGTGATTTTCCTTCTCTGGTTAGTTTTGAGGCAATCATCACTAATTTTCAATTCAAAGAAGCAGTTTTTAACACTCTTTTTATAACCTTCTTCAGCTTATTTTTTGAATTAGTTTTGGGTCTGGGTCTAGCTCTTTTGCTTTTGGAAAAATTTAGAGGACGAAAGTTTTTTAGAGCGCTTATGCTGCTCCCCTTAGGTATCCCAACTATAGTTGTGGCTTCAAATATGCGTTATATTTTTGATACCAATGGTTTTTTGAATGAAATCTTTTACCGTTTGCATCTGATTGAGATCCCGATTAACTGGCTAGGGGGAGGTATTTTAACCCTTTTTACCGTCGTTATTGCTGATATGTGGAAAGTAACGCCCCTGGTTATGCTAATTTTGTTGGCAGGTATTGAAAGTATTCCAAAAGAGGTTTTGGAAGCAGCTCAAATTGACGGTGCTTCTTATCTTAGACGGTTATGGTATATAATTTTGCCATTCTTGCGCCCATTTATTACCATGGCTTTGATTATTAGGGGAATCGACGCCTTTCGCATTTTCGAAATGCCCTTGGCTTTAACCGGCCGTGTAGTTCCCGTCCTTGGGACATTTTCATATTTTGAGTACCGAGAATATGGCAATATTTATACTTCTGCTGCTGCAGCGGCAATTTTAATGCTTATGATCATGGTTGCTATTACCATTTACCTTAAAGTTGTAAAGCAGGATGAGGTGGCTCTATGAAAAAGATAATCTTTGTGTTATTAATGATCTTTGCTGTGATCTTTGTCTTAACCCCGATTTATTTAATGGTCAAAATTTCTTTGAGTCCTCCGGCCGAAATTTTAACTGCCCATCCCTCGTTGGGGATGCATGCTATTACCTTAAAGCATTGGAAGGCAGTTATTGCTTCCGGCGAGCTCCTGCCGCCTTTATCTAAAAGCGTTATCGTTGCTTTGATGAGTGTTATCCTGTCTCTGCTTTTGGCCATACCGGGTGCTTATGTTTTATCCCGGCTGCCATATAGGATAAGTAGTGCCCTTTTGCTTTTCATTTTCTTGGTGCGGATGATTCCCCAGATTGAGATTGCGTTGCCCATTAGTGTTTCTTTTATTCGTCTGGGTCTTTTAGATACTGATTTGGGTTTAGCCCTGGCGCACACCTTAAATGTTTTGCCCATTGTGACCTGGGTTTTAGTTAGTAGTTTTAAGGCTGTGCCTGCTGATCTAGAAGATCAAGCGGCGATTGACGGCTGCGGCAAGATTCGCACCCTTGTCAAAATTGTTTTGCCGCTTTCTCTTCCTGGGATAGTAGTAGCTGCTATCTTTGGTTTCTTAGGGTCCTGGGATGAATTTATTTATGCGATTTATCTCTGTCTGGCAAATAAGACCTTACCGCTTGAGGTTTATTATTATATCAATCGTGCATCCTTTTTTATTGCTTCGGCCTATGCTACGATTATCACTATCCCGGTTATCATTGTTACCTATGTGATGCAGAAATATTTAAAGTCAGAATACTTGGCTGGGGCGGTTAAGGGATGAAAAACTTTAAAAAGGGGGAATTCATGATAAGATATCTTTGCTTGTTTGTCTTGTTGGGTGTTTTGCTGGTACCTACGGCGGAAGGCGTTTCTCGGTCAGAGCCTTACGTTATTTATGAAAACACTGATTTTGAATATTGCATTAAATATCCTGCTAGCTATGAAGCTTTCTTGGTAACTTCGGAGGGCAAAAACACCGGGGTGATTTTGCAAAGAGAAGAGGGCACAATTACTGTTTATGCTGTCCCTTCAGCTGTGGTTTCCGAGTATAGGGCTCGTGGCACCGAAGAAGTTTTTATTTCGGATTATGGCGTTCCTGGATACAAAGTCTATGGGCAAATGCCAGCCCAAATAGATGACCCAATTTATTGTTTTTCTCCAGTAATGTTGTTTAGACAAGTCTTGGCAGATAAAGGGAATGTGCTCTTGCAGGATCTAAATCAAATCGCCGAAAGCTTTAAGTTTACTTATTCTACCCAAGAGGTTTTTGGCGAAAATGATAATATGGAAACTTTTCTGGTTAGAAAAGATAAAAGTTTTAGGATTGAATTGCCGGCTAACCCTACCACTGGTTTTGCTTGGGAATTTGATGGATTAGACCTAACGGCTTTTGCGGTTATTAACTCAGGGTATGCAGCACCTCCCACTAATTTAATTGGTGGTGGGGGAACGAATTGGTGGGTGATTTCCCCACTTAAGGCAGGCAATTACGGGATCCGTTTGCTCTATCGTCGGCCTTGGGAAGAAAAAGATCAAGCCATAAAAGATTATCGCCTGGATTTTATTGTTAAATAGTAATTATGTCAAGAAAGAAATTATTTGATCCAAAATCATCGGAGCCTTTTAATATCAGCCGCAGCAAGATAGAGTTATTTGTTCGCTGCCCGCGCTGTTTTTATCTGGATAGACGCTTGGGAGTTGGTCGCCCCGGTTTTCCAGCGTTTACCTTAAACAATGCTGTGGATAAGCTGCTCAAAAAAGAGTTTGATATCCACCGCAAAAAAGGGTCCACTCACTCCTTGATGGAAAAATACGGTATTGATGCTATTCCTTTTGACCATGAAAAGATTAATGAGTGGCGCATGAATTTTAAGGGGGTGCGTTTCCATTACAAGCCAACTAATTTTATGGTTTTTGGGGCGGTGGATGATATTTGGATAAAACCTGACGGGAGTTTAATTGTCGTTGACTACAAGGCAACCAGCACAGCATCTGAGATTACCCTTGATGGTAAATGGAAAAAATCTTATAAGCGCCAGATGGAGATCTATCAATGGTTGCTGCGCCACAACAATCATAAGGTTTCAGAGATTGGCTATTTTGTTTATGCTAATGGTAAAACCGATAATGAGGCCTTTGATAAACAGCTTGAGTTTGAAATTGTGCTTTTGCCATATAAGGGTGATGACAGCTGGGTGGAAGATGCTCTGCATAAAGCACATAAATGTCTAAGCGGCGAGCTTCCTTCTGCTGATCCTGATTGTGAGTATTGTAATTACAGGAAGGCTGCTAAACAGTGCGAGAAATAAGTGTTGCAGAAGCCAAAAGATTTGATAAATTTGCCCAGGAAAAACTAGGTGTCCCCTCTATAATCCTCATGGAAAATGCTGGCCGATCTGTGGCTTCCGAGGCAATCAAAATGGGGTGCCAGAAGGTCGCTGTTGTTTGTGGGGTGGGCAACAATGGTGGAGATGGCTTGGTGGCGGCTAGGCACCTTTTGAATGCTGGCAAAAAAGTTAGTATTTATCTTGTTGGAAAAACATCGAAGCTTAAAACTGATTCGCAAATCAATTTTAATATTCTATTGGGTATGAAACAAAAGATCATAAATTGCGAGGAAACCGAGAAGTTCATTCTCAGGTTTCCGAGCCTTTTGGCAAAAGCGGATTTGGTAATCGATGCCATTTTTGGGATTGGGTTAATTTCAGACGTGAGAAAGCCCTATTCAGAGATTATTGCTTTTCTGAACCGGAGCGGAAAACCGATTCTTTCTGTTGATGTTCCGTCAGGGTTGGATGGGGATACGGGAAAAATCTTAGGTGTAGCCATTAAGGCGCAGAAAACAGTAACATTTGTGGCTCCTAAAATTGGTTTTTCCAAGGCCGATGGGCCGAAATGTTGCGGAGAAATTATCATTAAAGATATAGGGGTGATTTATGGTTAATGCAAAAGTTTTAGATATTATAAAGGAACGTTTTAGTGTTAGAAAATATAAAGATCAGCCGATTGAAGATGACAAGCTGGATGTTATTCTTGAATCTGCTCGGTTGGCACCTTCAGCCACCAATGCCCAACCCTGGCATTTCTATGTTGTGAAAGATTTAGAAAAGAGAAGGGCGTTGTCCGAGAAGATGCCGTTAGGTGGTAAGATGGTTGGCAATTCATTTATTGCCGAAGCCCCAATTGTAGTCGTAGCAACGGCTGGGCCAATTAGTATTCTTCATAAGGCAGCCTCTTTTATCGTTAATAAAAAATGGTATTATCTGGATATTGCCATTGCCCTGGAACATATGGTTTTGACGGCTTGGGAGCTTGGAGTTGGTTCCTGTTGGGTGGGGTGGTTTAATGAAAAAAATGTGAAGCGACTTCTGGATATTCCAAAGGACCGAGAAGTGGTTGCCATGTTAACCCTGGGATATGTGGCTGATAGTGCTGTTCCCCGGCCCAAAAATCGCAAGAAATTGGATGACATTGTCTCCTATAGCTAATTAAGTGGGGACAGGTTCAACTTTTGAAAAGTCGAACCTGTCCCCACTTAATTATTTGACCCAAAATAGTGTTGACACGGCTGGGCTTGCCTGCTAGAATTGCTTCAAATGAGCCAAAAGATCTTTTGTCCTAATCCAAATTGTCCCCTCTATCGGGTTGATGAGGGAGACATAGTTAAGTTTGGCAGCTACCAGGCCAAGGATGGCAAGAGGTGGAGATACAGGTGTAACTCCTGTGGAGAAACCTTCTCCGAGCGGGCCTTAACCGGCCTATATGGTCTCCATGCCGATCAAAGAAAGGTCGATAAAGTAATCAGCAAAATTAAAAAGGGGGTGTCGCTTAGGCAGATAAGTCGAGATTTTGGAATCAAATTGGATACGGTGCGCTACTGGCGTGACCGTTTCCTAAAACAGGGAATGATTGAAACAATGAAAGGTAAAAAGTATAATCGACAAGTGTTGAAGAGAAAATCTATTCTCCGAGGCTCCGACGAAAGTCGGAGCGAAGGAGAAAGGGGGCAAAGTAAAATGAAATTAGATGCAACAAGTAAAGAGGTTCTAGATCGAGCAAAAGCAGATGAGATTAAGTTTATCCTTCTCCAATTTACTGATATCTTAGGCATGATTAAGTGTGTAACGATACCGGTTGAGCGTCTCCAGGATGTATTGGAGAAAGGCCTCTGGTTTGATGGTTCATCCATCCAGGGCTTTGTAAGGATTTGTGAATCCGATATGATTTTGCGTCCTGATCCGCTGACTTATCAAGTTATTCCTTGGAAGGTTGAAGGCAGAAAATCCGCTCGCTTTATTTGTGATGTCCATACTCCGGATGGAAAACCTTTTGAGGGTGATCCTCGCTCTATTTTGAAAAAGGTTCTGGCCGAGGCCGGTAAAATGGGATATGTCTTTAATACCGGGCCCGAGGTTGAATTTTATCTCTTCAAAAAGGAAAATGGCAACATTACAACTGTTCCCCATGATATTGGCGGGTATTTTGATTATCCAGCTAGAGATTTTGCCAGTGAAGTTCGCGAAGACATCATTTTTGCGCTTGAAGCAATGGGTATGATTTCGGATATGTCCCACCATGAGGTAGGGCCTGGCCAGCACGAGGTTGACGTGCGTTATTCCGATGCGCTTTCTTCGGCCGATAACACCATTACTTTAAAGTACGTAATCAAGTCTATTGCTAGTCAACACGGCCTTTATGCCTCGTTTATGCCCAAGCCATTATTTGGCGAGGCAGGTTCGGGGATGCATGTGCATCAATCTTTGTTTGACAAAAAAGGCAAAAACCTTTTCTTTGATGCCAAGGATAAATATAAATTGTCAGATTTGGCATACAGCTATCTTGCAGGACAGCTTGCCCATGCCAAGGCCTTAACTGCCATTGTTGCTCCAACGGTTAATTCTTATAAGCGGCTGGTATCTGGCTATGAGGCGCCGGTTTATATTTGTTGGGGCCAGGTTAACCGTTCAGCTTTAATCAGGATTCCTCGTTATTCACAAGGACGGGAACAGTCCACCCGCATGGAGCTTCGTTGTCCTGATCCATCCTGTAATCCTTATCTGGCTTTTGCTGCTATGTTAAAAACCGGACTTGAGGGGATAAAAAATAAAATGGAACCACCGAAGCCAGTTGAAGAAGACGTATATAAGCTTGATTCAGCCCAGCTTAGGGACAGGAAAATCGATATGTTGCCTTTTTCTATCAAGCGGGCGATTGAGGAGCTGAGCCGGGATAATTTAATTAAAGAAGCTTTAGGCAAGCATACCTTTGATAACTTCTACGAGGCCAAATCAGCCGAATTTGATGATTATCGGATGCAGATAACTCCATGGGAACTCGATAAGTATCTGGAAGCGTTGTAGATAAGAAAAAGCCCTCGAGTGGTTTGATTTTGCAGACCATCGAGGGCTTTAACTTGTAGCTTACTAAATTAATCCTTGCTGATACATTGCTTTAGCCACTTTTTCAAAGCCGGCAATGTTTGCGCCAACCACTAAGTTGCCTGGCTTACCATATTCTTCAGCCGCTCTTTTAGCTTGGCGATAAATATGCTGCATAATTCCTTCATCCAGGTACCTGTCAGTTTTTTCGAAGCTCCAAGAAAGTCTCTGGCTGTTTTGGGCCATTTCTAGTCCTGAAACTGCAACCCCGCCAGCATTGGCAGCTTTGGCTGGACCAAAAGCAACTTTGTTCTTTAAGAAAACCTTAACTGCTTCGGGGGTAGAAGGCATGTTAGCGCCTTCGGCAACCGCATAACAGCCATTTTCAACCAATTTTTTAGCTGCCTTTTCGTCAATTTCATTCTGGGTAGCATTGGGTAGAGCAATGTCACATTTTACGTTCCAAATACCTTTGCAGCCCTCATGATATTCTGCATTGGGACGGTGTTTTAGATACTCCTTGATCCTTTTTCGTTCAACTTCTTTTAGTTGTTGAACAACTTTAAGATCAATTCCGTCCTTATCATATATATATCCGTTAGAATCGCTCATAGCCACAACCTTGGCACCCAATTGTTGGCATTTCTGGGTTGCATAAATTGAAACATTTCCGGAGCCAGAACTGACTACGGTTGCGCCTTTGATGTCTTTTCCGGCATCCTTTAGCATTTGGAGTAAAAAGTAAATTAAGCCATAGCCAGTAGCTTCGGTTCTAACTAAACTGCCGCCCCAATCCAGGCCTTTGCCGGTTAATACCCCGGTAGATTCATTTCTAAGCTTCTTGTACATACCGTACATGTAGCCGATTTCGCGACCACCAACCCCAATATCTCCAGCTGGAACGTCAGTGTCTGGGCCAATATGGCGGAAGAGCTCGGCCATAAAACTTTGGCAAAAGCGCATTACTTCGTTGTCAGATTTTCCTTTGGGATCAAAATCACAGCCACCTTTACCGCCGCCCATGGCGAGTCCTGTCAATGAATTCTTAAAGATCTGTTCAAAGCCCAGGAATTTAATGATGCCGGCGTAAAC
>JABMSE010000091.1 GCA_013204645.1 Candidatus Saganbacteria bacterium
GCGAGAAAAAATATCAAATTCTTCCTCTCATCCAGTAGACATCCGGGCCGTCCCTCCATTGACGCCCACTCCGTTTTATGAGAAAATAAATTCCGGAGGTGGAACACATGGCAAAACCTTTAATCATGGTTGTGGATGATGAGATAGACGTTGCAAATTCTATTACTAACACTATCAAAGATACCAAAACATATGATGTAATCACCGCCTATTCTGCACAAGAAGCCCTGGCCCTCCTCAAAAAAAACAAGATTCTCTTAGGGTTGGGCGGAAACCG
This sequence comes from Candidatus Saganbacteria bacterium, assembly GCA_013204645.1. Classification (GTDB taxonomy): domain Bacteria; phylum Margulisbacteria; class WOR-1; order O2-12-FULL-45-9; family O2-12-FULL-45-9; genus JABMSE01. The sequence continues at coordinate 278 of JABMSE010000091.1, forward strand.
CATTCGCTTAATTTTCCTCGACATAAAAATGCCTGAAATGAACGGCCTGCAATTTTTAAGTCGGATCCGCAAAGATTTTGGCGAAGACATTGGGGTCTGCATGCTTACCGCCTGGGAAGACGAGGAAAAATGGGACCAAGCCACCTCTGGTTTTGTCGTTAACTACATCAAAAAACCCTTCAAGTCCGAAGAAATACTTTCAACCATTGAAAATTTTCTTGGGGGCAATGAAGGGAAAATGGTCTTAAACACCTTTGAGAAACACATCAACAAACGCGAGGAATTTGAAAAGAACAAAGAAGGGCAAGTTTAAAAAATCACCTTAAAAGTGGTCCCTTTGCCAACTTCGCTAGTGACTTTGATATCTCCCCCGTGTTCGCGCACAATTCTATAAACAATTGATAGTCCAAGCCCAACTCCTTCGTGGCGAGTAGAAAAGAAGGGATCAAAAATCTTTTCGGTGTTCTCCGGTGGGATACCCTTTCCGGTATCAGAAACTTCAGCCACGGTCCTGCCCCCTTCAAGATAGGTCTTAATGGTTAAAGTACCATTCTCGGGCATGGCATGAATGGAATTGTGGATAAGATTAACAAATACTTCCTCCATTTCTTCGGGGTCTCCCTTGATATGAGGAACCTTGTTAAATCTCTTTATTATTTTAATCTGGCCAAGGGTTAATAACTGTAAGCTCAAATCAATTACCTCATTGATATCAACTTCTTTTTCCTGGCGAGGTTTTTCTTTTGCCATGGAAAGCATTCGCTGAACAATACCAGCAATACGATCAATGTGCTTAAGCAACAGTTCGCGATACTCTTTAAGATAATTCAAATCTCTCTCTTCATTAGCTAATCTCTCGGTTTCAGAACGAATGACCGTAAGAGGGTTCCTAATCTCATGGGTAACTCCAGCAGTAAGCGTTCCCAGGGAGGCCAATCTTTCTGAGCGGGCCAATTGAATCTCTGCTACTTCCAAATCGGATTTAATTTTTTCATAGGATCGGGTATGATCCAGGGCCATGGCAACTTGGTTGGCCAAAACCTCCAGAAGCCCGATGTCCTCGTCGGTATAATGATCTTCGGAAAGTTTGCGGCCCAAGACAAGAATGGCAATTAAACGGTCTTCCAGTAAACAAGGAATTATCAGCTCTCTATTACTATCCTGGGGAAAAAGAATAGGTTCCCGGCTGGAAATTAATTTGGAAACCAGTGGGTCATCAAATTTAATTTCCTCTCCCTCCAGCTGAGGCTGAAAGGTCTTTCGATCATAGACCACATAGCGCCTTGAGGCTTTTTCTGGTTGGGTGAAATTTTCTGGAAGAAATACCCGGGAATTGGAAATTTCAACTACCTTATAAAATGTCTTGTACAAAATACTCAGAATAGATGCTAGGGATAGTTTTTCTCCTACCTTTGCACTTGCCTCTGATAGTTCTTTATAATAATCGTATTTGCCATGTAAAAAAAGTTTATCAGATGTCGTCTGTAAGAAGAGCCTGGTTTTTAAATAATAGTGGCCAACCAAAAGCCCATAAGCAATGCTCCCCCCCAAGAAGAAAATATCAATTGAGCGATCACCAGAATTTACATAGATCCAAACAAAAAACAGATAAATTGAAGCGTAAAATAGAAAGGTTAAAACCTCTGCTACGGTGCGACTGATAACCACGGAAACATCCATAAGGCGGTGTTTGGTGATGGTATAGGCATACACGGCAATATATAAAATGATTGCACAATTCCCAATAATTGCCAAAAATGGCGGCCCAAAACCAAAAGAAAGATTATAATTAAATCCGCCTAAAGAATGCCCAATAAGGCTGGACCAAAACAGGTTGAAGAGTTGCCTCCGTCGATTTCCCGATGATTTTATATATCCCAAATAAAAACTCAAAATCCCTATAAAACTAATAACAAAAAAATAAATTATAAAAGGGAAATAAAGTAGCCCTGGATCAGTGTAGAAATTAAGTCCAAATTTAGGGCTTGTGGTTGCGACGAAATATGGCGTAAAATTAGCCGCCAGGAATAAAAATGAAACCAGATAATTCCCATAAACAAAGAGTTTGTATTTTTTGTCTGTCCCAAGAAAGACCAAGACGAAATGAATAAAAGTGGAAGGGATAAACACCACTCCGATCAAACAAATACGATCCCAGAACGTTCCCCAAAGTTCATTTGGAGAATTAATCATTAAAACGGAAAAAAACGCCCACCAGCAAACAACAAACGAATACCAAGAAAAAGTTCGTTTAACTGCATCTCGCGGCGGGCTCAAAAAAACAAAAATTGACCAAAAAAGTGCCGAAATTCCCAGAACAAGATAAGAAGCCGTATAAGCCGTTAAGAAGGCATTTGTAAACATGAGAAAATTATATAACCAATCGCACAAATTAACAAGGCAATTGTTTAAGGATTGGAAAGACGAGCGATTCTTCCTATTTCTTCTTCAGAAACGCCTCTTCTATCGTAGGAAAGCAAGTATAGCTCCTCAAAGGAGCCCCCATCCCAACCCTCTAATTCTGCAAGCATTCTTTCGATTATTCTTACACCTTCCATACTAGCGGGCCCAACGGTATTTTCTCGCGTATTAGTAACCGCGCGCAATGCGGCATCCGCCAAACAGGTAAAAACAAAATCAGAAAAAGGAACATGCCGGTCAAAACGAAAATTCGGCACAATTCTTTTTATATAGCTTAAAACCGTCAAAATCACGATATCGGTTCGCTCTTTTGCCATTTTGGGATCGATATTTCTCGGTTGGGTATCATCAATTACAATTGCCCCAGGCTTTAAGTGTTCTGATTTAACAATGGTCCCTTCTGCACTTGTAACAACCACAATAATATCGGCCTTTTTAACATCCTGCAAATTCAATGAGGTCTCCACAGTGGCAGCCCCATTTATGCTCAGCAAGTTGTGCCGCAGTAAAGCCAAACTTGTAACTTTAGTTTTTTCAACTTTATCAACCAATAAAAGATTTTTGGCTCCATCTTCTACTATTTTTTGAGCACAACACGAACCAGTTGATCCACCTGCCCCAACAATAGCAACCAAAGGATCCTTTTTGGGGTGAAGGCTAATTATCTTCCTTACCATTCGCGATATTTCAATAACCGTATATGCATGCCCGGTTGTAATTGTAACATCTTCAATGTCCCGCACTCCCTTAAAACAGTTGCCATAATCAGACGCCCATGGCAAAAGAGCACCAAGCCCAACTATTTCTGCTCCCCAACGCTTTGCTAGTCTTACACCATCTGTAATTTTATGATGACCGCCCACTCTGTCTGCCTCAAACATCCGTCTGTCCCATCCGGCGATGGTAATTAAACACCCCGTAATTGGCCGACCATTTACATCCTTTAAACCCTGAATTTCCGACAATCTGAATGGTGGATATGCCTTAGCAATCCAATCCACCCACTTTTGCGGAAGGAATTTCAAAAAGGGGAACCCGCGAAAAACATCTCTGCGATCACGAGCATGGACTAAAAACCCATAATCATATCTTTTCATTCTCAAGAAGGGCAATTTTAGCATGAGCAAATCAGTTAATGTGCCAAGCAATATCTTTACAGTGCTCTTGCGAACAGCATGCAACTGCCGCAAATCAAGGACGTTTCCGTCAAAAGTCAGTCGGGGTTTCACACAGGCCTCAAGATCAGTCGGTGTAACTGTCTCTAAGTTAAGTTTTCCAGCATTAACTATTTTGGGAAGCCAAGGCGGAGCAATAACGCGTGTAATGTTTCTTTCTTGCGCATGAGCCCTAAGCCACTTCGGCACAACATCTTTTTGTTTTTGACCTTCTATTCTTTGAAGATGTCCTCTGCTCTTCCGCCAAATTGAAACTCGATGTCCTGCTCCTGCTTCTCCAACATGCATTGCCATTAATCTAAAACCTCTTATTCAATATTTAAAAGATACCTAACCGGATAACTTATTACATTAGCAGCCTCTCGAGCCGCTTCGCGGGCCGATGTTTGAACACCCAATCGCTGGGCAACTGGACCAGCCGGATTGCCTTTAAAATGCGCCTGCAAAGGAACATCAAATCTCACATATTCACTCGCATCCAATTTTACTCCAACAACGCTAACCTTATCTTTGCTTACTGACGGATTAAAATCTAAAACAATTTCACTAATTCTTGAAACATTAATTCCCTTTGCTTCAAGGGCCCGCCTCAGTGCAGCTATGTGCGCTGGATAAAGCGTTCTTCCATGTTTTTTTATTAATACTTTATTTAAACGTGCTGCTGATTTAGAAGCCTGGGTGCGGCCATGAGAATCCAAAAGCGCCCTCGCATGTATACCCATAGAACCTCTTGCCAAACCTGCTATCCACCACGCAACTCTAGCACCACTAACAACTCCCATTTTTATGCCTCCCTTTTATCAATTCTTTCAATTTCTATACCTGAATATAGCCTTACACCTAGTTATCGCCAAATTTAATAAAAAATTTCACTTTTTTCAAAGATTTCTTAAGAAATAAAAGCTCGCGGTAAAAAGCAGCTAGATACCTGAGGTTGTTTGCTGATAAATTCGTGCGGTAACACCAATATCATCGAATCGCTTAGTGGAATATAAGCGGATATGCCCCATCATTTCTTTTTCCGTAAGCCAGGCGTTCCAACGGGACAGAGAATCATCCAGAACGTCATTGGTATAGGGGCTTTTCCAATCCATATTAAGGCTTACAAAGTAGCGCTGGCCTGAGCCGTCGCTAAATAACTCTTCCTCTGCTAAATCGGTTTCAGCTAAGACCTCCCCTTGCCAATCCCTAAAATGGAATTTAACCACTTCGGGGCTAAAATGCTCTAGATTGATACTGGAGACAACCCCAGCTTCTTTGGGAATGGTGCCATGAAAATACTTGAGGACCTTTACCATGTTTTGGCTTGATTTGCCCGGAAAAAACAGACCATAAGCCCGCGGCACAGAGAATAATATGGGAATTATAAAAAGGACTAATAAGGCCCGGGCAAGCTGTTTTTGTTTTTCCATCCCAAGGGTGACCACATAAACTAGAGCGGCGGAAAAAATCAAAAAGATAAAAGGGATAATAATGTAAATCACCTGGGGAGCTTTAGCGGGAATAGTCAAAGCCGCCAAAATCAGGGTGGTCCAGACATAAACATAAATGCGGTTTAATCCCTGATAGCGAGAAGCAATAAAGGGAATAAATAAAGCAATTAAAAGGAAAGCACCTATCCAGGGAGAAAAGGACAGGTTTGAAATAATAACTTTGGGATAATAAAACAGGGTCTGCCAAAAACCAACTGGGGAAACCCCACCGGAATAGCTAAAAATGCTGGCCATAATCAAAACAATTTTGCGCGAGAAATCAACAGCCAGCCAACCCGCAATCACTAAGAGAAAAACGGAGAGCACAATCATTTTGCGATAGCCCCACCACAAAAAGCGTAGAGCATATTTTTCCCCTTGGCGGCGTAATCTAATCCCTTCCACAAAAAGAGGCCCCAACTTTGAAAGAGTAACCACCAAAAAAGAGGGAATTATAAAATAGGCATACATATAATTGGTAAAAAGAGCTAAACCAAACAGTATGGCAAGCAATATATAATGGAGAATGTCTTTCTGCTCCTCACAAATGGTATAAACATAGGCAACGGCCACAAAAAGGAGCGCCCCCAACCCCTCCAGCATGTTTTCTGATGCAAAACGAACCAAAATTGGCGAAGTAAGCGCCAGCAAACAGGCCAGCACCCCAATTTTCCACCCTGTTTTTTTAGAAAGGGTACCCGAAAGCAAATAAAGCATTATAACCGAGCTCAAGAAGAAAATTAGGCTTAAAAAGCGGGCCGCGGTATAGCTCACCCCAAAAACTGTAAAGGATAAGGAAAGAACCCAGGAATGAAGGAAGGGCCAATTCATCTGGCGCAGAGTGTCATACCAAAAAGCACCAAAATCTAGGGCCTGCATATCCCGCCAGAGCCACAATCCATAAAGGGCATGCTGGGCTTCTTCTTTGGAAAAGGCATCCCCAGCCAGGATGCGATTTACAAAAATAAACCCCCCCGCCAAAATTGCAGCAATTAAGACAAAAATTAGACCCTTGGTGAACGTAGAAACACGCACTATGGGCTGATTATACCCACCTTAGTTTGAAGATGTCAAGATAAAAGTGGGGACAGGTTCGACTTTTGTAAAAGTCGAACCTGTCCCCACTTTTTTGCCTTCAGGGTTTACTTTCAAACTAAGCTAAGGTAAACTTATTTTATGCTGAAAAGTAATAAAATCCCGGCTGGGGCGCTAAAAATCGTTAAAACCTTAAAAGAAAAAGGACATCAGGCCTACCTTGTGGGGGGCTGTATCCGGGATTTGCTTTTGGGAATACCGGTTTTGGAGTGGGATATAACTACCTCGGCCACACCAGAAGAAGTCAGCAAGTTATTTAAAAAAACCATCCCTACTGGCATTGAATATGGTACCGTTACCGTTATTCTCGATGATGGCAATTATGAAGTTACTACTTTCCGCTCTGACGAAAAATATAGAGATGGGAGGCATCCGGATAATGTCATCTTTACCAGCGATATCCACAAAGACCTATCTCGCCGGGATTTTACTATAAATGCTCTGGCCTTTGATCCCGAAACCAAGGAACTTATTGATGATTATAGCGGACAAGCTGACCTCAAAAAAAAGCTCATCCGATCGGTTGGCAATCCGGTTGATCGTTTTTCAGAAGACGGCCTGCGCTCAGTCCGCGCCTGCCGCTTTGCTTCCAAATTAGGTTTTGCAATAGAAAAAGAAACTTTTGCAGCAATTGCTAAAACTTTAAAAGTCACCGAAAAGGTAGCGCCGGAACGCATCCATGACGAAATTGTAAAAATGCTCGGGGCACCCCACCCCTCCCTCGGTTTTGAGCTTATGCGAGAATCGGGCCTCTTAGCCCAAATCATGCCGGAACTTGAAAAGTGCGTTGCCGTTTCCCAACCCCGCCACTTTCACAAATATGATGTGTACTGGCATAGCCTTTACGCCTGCGATGCCGCAGAAGTCAGCAACGTTACCCTGCGTATGGCAGCGCTTTTGCATGACATTGGAAAGCCTTCCTGCAAAAAGGAAGATACTTTCCACAATCATGACAAAGTCGGCGAGGAAATGGCTAAAAAACTGTTAAAAAGATTGAAATTTAGCAATGACAATATAAAAAAAATATGCAATTTAATCAGCCATCACATGTTTAATTACACCTCAGAATGGAGCGATTCGGCAGTACGGCGCTTTCTGGTAAGGATCGATGGAGTTAACAATGTAGCCGACCTTTTTGCCATAAGAGCTGCCGATACTCGCGCCATGGAACAAGAAATTGATGCCGCTTATCTAATTGAGCTCCAAAAAAGAATAGACAAGATTATTTCCGATGAGAACGCCCTGCACGTAAAAGACCTAAAGGTAGACGGCAATGATGTTATGCAAACCTTAAAAATAGCGGCTGGCCCAAAGGTAGGCCAGGTCTTGCACGCTTTGCTCGAGACGGTTTTGGATAAGCCGGAATTAAACAAAAAAGAAGTTTTAACAGAATTAATTAAGGCCTATGGGCAAAAGTAATAAGTTTGATCATTTTTGTTTGAGACTTGTAATTTGCTTGTGTCTTGTATCTTGTATCTTGTATCTTGGAAACACCTCCGTTGCACAAGGGGCTGAAATAAGCAAAATCGAAGCTAAACGGGACCGTGGCTTTGATTATCTAGATGTTTATACAACCGGAAATGTCAGCGGCAACGGACTACTACTTGAAAATGAGCTACAAATCAACTTTCCCAATGCAAAAATTTCACCAAAGATTGAAATTCTAACGAAAAAATCAAAGCGCATAAAAAACATATCCACGAAACAGGTTGGGAGCACGGCACGCATTACCGTGACCCTCAAAAAGAATATTGATTATGAAATTGTAAATGTGTTTGGCCGCAATAAAGCAGTGGTTGAGATCTCCGACCGCCTGGACTATACCGAACGCATAATGGCAGCTTGGGAAAAGGCTAATCTCAAAAGATCTGGGCAAAAACTTGAACCCTATAAATATGCCCCCATAGCAAGTGGTAAAGATAAATCCTTAAAAGGCAAAATTATTGTTATTGATCCCGGCCATGGCGGAAAAGATCCGGGAGCTTTTTCATATTCCGGGATGGCTGAAAAACATTTCACCCTGGCTACAGCAAAAAAGATAGCACATCACCTGAAAACTGCCGGTGCCACGGTTTACCTAACCCGCACCAGCGACCGCACCTGCCGATTACAAGACATTGTTGCCTTTGCCAATAAAGTGGGGGCTGACATGTTTATTTCTATCCATTATAATTATGGGTACAACCGAAAATTTGCGGGGACCGAAACCTATTATTACACACCCCGCAGTCGGAAGCTGGCTTTAGCTATTCACCAGCGCTTAAAAAACGAGCTTAAAAGAAAGGACCGAGGATTGCGCCGGGCGATGTTCTATACTATTCATCACGCCCGGATGCCCGCCGTCCTAATTGAGCCAGTTTATATCAGTAATAAAAAAGAAGAAAAGTTGGCCGGTTCACAAAATTTTCAGGAGAAAATTGCTATTTCTGTAACCCGGGGGGTTAAAAGCTATTTCTGAAGTTGCTTATATTAGAAAATTATCCACCGAACGCATCGTTACCAAAATCGGTGAAAAACATAAGGAAGAAAAACTAACTCCCTCCTCTCCGATTGGGGTTTTTGATTCCGGGGTTGGGGGGTTAAGTGTTCTTTCCCAGATCATAAAAAAGCTTCCCCATGAGGATGTTATCTATCTGGCGGATACCGCCCGGGTTCCCTATGGCAGCCGATCGCCTCAAGAAATTATTAAAATAAACCATGAGATAATTCCTTTTCTCATTAAACAGGGCGCCAAAATGATTATCATGGCTTGCGGAACCTCTTCTGCCATTGCCTATCCCGTAGTTAAAGATGAATACAAGGTAGAGATTATTAATCTAATTGATCCGGGATCTTGCGCCGCAGTTTTGGCCACGCGTTCTGGAAAAATCGGCGTCATTGCAACCGTCGCTACAGTCGCCTCTTTCGCCTTCCAAAATAAAATATTAGAGCTTAAAAAAGAAGTTGGGGTGCACGCGGTAGGCTGCCCTCTTTTTGTGCCCTTAGTCGAAGGTGGTTTTATTGAAACACCAGAAACAGTAAAAGTGGCCAAGGGATACTTAAAACCTCTGCTTGAAAAAGAAATAGACACTTTGATTTTGGGCTGTACCCACTATCCCCACCTCGGTAAAGTTTTACAAAACATCTGTGGGACAAATGTGGTTTTGATTGATCCGGCCAGTGAAGCCGTAGAAGACGCTAAAAAGATGTTAAAAAAAGCTGGGACCTTAAGAAATAAAGGTAACGCTAAATATCAATACTTTGTAACCAGCTCTCCCCTCCAATTTGAAGACTTAGGAAGTCGGCTACTTTCTAAATCAATCACTGGGGCAAAACAGATTGAGCTTAGCTAACTTATATATCCGAGTTGGTCTGCCTAAGAGTTCCAACTATAATATCTAGCGTATTCTGCTGACCATCGGAAAACCCAAGAGCCTCCCCTTGTTCAGCTGCCCTTTTCAAGCATTCTATGGCTAGTTGACGGCCATTAGAAATTCCTGTAGAAGAGAAAGATCTTCCTCTATCGCCAATATGAACGGTGTATATCTCCTCTCCCTCTCTTATTCTTAAATCCAGTGATTGAAAAACTCGGTTTCGGATCTGGATCTTTTGAAGGCCTAAGGTTACTTGCCTTCCCTCTCCCATCTCCATATCTTCAGCCCAGATCTCGCTATAGGTTTCGCCTTTTTTGCCACTTGGCTTAACTGATCGGACAGCACGTCCAATCAAAGCTTCTGGCCCAACACAAAATTGTACTGGCCAGGAGCTAGAACAGCGCCCATTACCTGAATTTCCAACTCCTTGCATTCCATCTACCATTGTAATTCCTCCTTAATAATTCTTTCTAATTATATATCGGCACCATTTTCAAATAATTTCACTGGTTCTAAAAAATCTTAGAAATTTGTTCTTTACGGCCAAAATGGGTTTATTCCATTATCATAAAAATAATACCAGGCAGTCCCAGCCACTGACTCATAAGGCCAGTTGCAGGGATATGAAAGACTGGCGGTCGAAAAAGAATATGGCACTCCTCCATCGACTGAAACAGTTTGTCCAATTTGCGCAAAATAATAATCGGCTAATTCACTTTCTCCTGCTTCCCTTAATGCCGCAGCAACCCCCAAGGTTCCTTCGGTCCACACAAACAATGTTCCGCAAAAGTTATAGTTTTGCCCATTAGGTGGATTTACGTCTTCGGTGCAAAAACTAAAGCCTTCAACATCAATTCCAGTATATTCTTGAACATTTAAAGTGCTACCGTATCCATAACCCCCACTGGTTAACCAGTCGAGGGCTTCTGAAAGAGGTTCCCCACTTGGGCCGGTGGCACCTAAATCAAGGACACCCCAACTTTGGGCATCAGTACACCAAGCATAATCCTCATAGCCTCTCCACAGCACGCCAATTTCATAGGGGCCATCCGATTCAGGAGAATATCCCCACATTTCCGCTAATAAATAATCTTCAATCAAAATTGCCTTGTCAATATAGCTGTCATCTTCATCCAGTATCCCATAGTTATAATAAGCTGAATCAGCTGACAAATTATGCTCAGTGCTAAACATATCTGCTGGATAACCAGTACCATAAGAGATTGCCCCATAGCTTTCATTATTAATATTGGTGTCTTGCATGGTATCAAGCCAACTAAGTGCCTCTTCTGCTACATCCCAATAAACCGAATCACCCGTATTTGTTTCGTAATAATTTAGGGCATTAACTATCCAGGCAGTAGGACCACTGTGCTGCCAGTTTTCGCAAACTGAACCATCAACAGTTGAATAACAGGTGTATAATGCACCATCGGCTTCTTGCAATGAAGCAACCGTGTCAACCACTTGCTGAGCTTCGCAAACTTCTCCGGCATGGGTAAAAGCAATGATGCTGATGGCCTGATCATAAGTATAGGCTTTATCGGTTCCATCATCTTTGTAGCTATCAACTAATCCATTCAAACCAATCTGGCTTCGCAACCAGGCAATTTGAAGAGAGCTGGAGGGATCGCCGTCATCACAAGGAGTTGTATCATCATCTCCAGCGCTGTCGTCATCTGCCACAGTTGTGTCATCGTCGCCGGTGTCATCATCAACCGCTGTTGTATCATCATCTCCTGAAATATCATCATCATCTCCGCCAACAGTGGTATCATCGTCTACAACTTCGCTTGAGGGGCAGCCACCCAGTGGACTTAAAAACATAAAATCATAAATTCCTTGAACTGTTTTATTAACTGATGCTATGCGCATATTTTCTTCCTCCTTTAAAAACAAAAAACCCAATGGCATTGCCATCGGGTTTCAAGAGCCTCATTCTCTATATAGTATCGTCCCCTTTCTCAAAAAATTTCACTTTTTCTGTGATTAGATATATAATATAGTTGTGTATGAATTACTGATCGAAGATAGTTTTGATGCCGCCCATGCCCTGCGCGGGTACGACGGCCCCTGCGAAAACCTGCACGGTCATACCTGGAAAGTTCAAGTCTTTCTGCACGGAAAGCATTTGAATAAAATTGGGCTCCTTCAAGATTTTAAGGTTCTGAAAAAACATCTAAAAGAGATACTTGATAAGTTCGACCACAAGTTCTTAAATGACATCGCCCCTTTTAACAAAGAAAACCCCTCGTCTGAAAATCTAGCCAAAGTAATTTTTGAAGAAATGAAAAGAAAAATAAGAGGGGTCTCCAAAGTAACGGTGTGGGAATCCACTTCATCAGCCGCTAGTTATTTCTAATTACTCCTTTTCATGCTAAAATAAAGACATGCAGACGCTTAATTTTACCAAAATGCAGGGCTTGGGTAATGACTTTGTCCTGATTGATGCACGTAAAGAAGATTTGGCCGGGATTGACTTAGCACAATTGGCCATAAACATCTGTGAGCGCCATTTTGGCGTTGGCGCCGACGGCCTCTTGATTGTCTGGCCCTCAGAAAAGGCCCATTACCGCATGCAGATTTTAAATCCCGATGGATCAGAGCCTGAAATGTGCGGAAATGGCATCCGCTGTTTTGCCAAATACGTTTATGAAGCTGATCAATTAAAGGAAGAAGTGATTTCGGTTGAAACCTTGGATGGAATAAAACTGCCGGCTGTAATCCTTGGGCCCCAAAAGCAAGTAATCGGTGTTGAAGTCGATATGGGAATTCCCAAGGACGAGGGGGAAGTTTCGTTGCAAGGATTTAAATTTAAAAAGATTTCCATGGGAAACCCTCATGCAGTTGCCTTTGTAGATGACCTATCCAAAATCGATCTGCCCGAAATTGGTCCAAAGATTGAAAACGACAAACATTTCCCAAACCGCACCAACGTTGAATTTGTTAAAGTATTAAATGATAAAGAAATCAACCTTGTGGTTTGGGAACGCGGTGCCGGGCAAACCCTCGCCTGCGGAACCGGGGCTTGTGCTTGTGTGGTTGCAACATCCCTTTCCGGAAAAACTGGCCGACGGGTCTTGGTCCATCTCCCCGGCGGAAATCTTGACATTGAATGGGATAAAGATGACCATGTACTCATGCGTGGTCCCGCACAAAAAATTTTTCAAGGGACGTATTCACTATGAGAAAATCAAAAAGATTAGATAAAATCCCCCCCTATCTCTTTGTAAAAATCGAAGAGAAAAAAGAAGAGCTCACTAAAAAAGGCATAGATATTATTGATTTTGGCATTGGCGATCCTGACCTTGATACTCCAGCCCATATTTTCAAAGAAATGCATGAGGTGCTAGAAACTAAGGGATCCGCAAATTATCCCACTTCAAAAGGTGAATTCTTTTTTCGCAAAGCCGTTTCTAAATGGTACAAGACGCGATTCAACGTGGAATTAAATCCTCGCGATGAGGTTTGCGCCTTAATTGGTTCAAAAGAAGGCATTGGCCATATTTTCTTAGCCTTTATAGACCCCGGAGATATTGCCTTGATTCCTGATCCAGCTTATCCGGTCTATAAGGTAGCAACCATACTAGCTGGCGGCGATCCATATTTTCTTCCCTTAACTGCTAAGAATAATTTCTTGCCTGAATTAGACCAAATCCCCAAAGATGTTTTAGGAAAAGCCAAGCTTTTGTTTATCAACTATCCTAACAATCCAACTGGGGCGGTAGCGGGGCTAGATTTCTTTAAAAAATGTGTGGGTTTTGCTAAGAAACATGATCTGCTTTTGATTTCAGATCTAGCCTATTCCGAGATGGGCTATGACGGGTTTAGGCCCCCCAGTGTATTGGAAGTTCCAGGGGCCAAAGATGTGAGCATCGAATTTCACTCCCTTTCTAAAACCTATAATATGACCGGTTGGAGAATTGGGATGGCCGTTGGAAACAAAGAAGCCGTTCAAGCTTTGGCTACGATAAAATCCAACCTTGATAGCGGTGCTTTTAAAGCTGTACAGCTAGCAGCTGCTCACGCCTTAACTGAACCACAAGACTGCGTAGATGAGCACAACAAAATATTTTCCGAGCGCCGAAATGTTTTATATGATGGCTTAACCTCGCTGGGGTGGAAATTTGAAAAACCCAAAGCTACCTTCTACGTGTGGGTACCTGTCCCCAAGGGTGAGACCTCTCCCTCTTTTACAGAAAAGCTGCTGGAAAAATGTGGAATATTAGTGGTTCCAGGAAATGGCTACGGTTCATCCGGCGAGGGCTATGTAAGATTTGCTATTACTATCCCAAAGGAGCGAATCGCTTCCGCTATCAGCCGCCTAAAAAAGCACGGGATAAAATACTAGATACTTCTCCCCGCCTAAAAGCTAATCTTAGGCACATCAATTTTAGGGACTTCGGTCGGGATCTCAATTTTAGAGGGTTCACTTGATGCTGGTTCATCTTTTGATGTGCTCGGTTGTTCGACTGAGCTAGATTGCTCCTCAACTTTTATTTCTTCTAGCAACCCTGCTGGCACTTCAAGCGCATAAATTTCTGAAAAAGTGCCGGTCACTAAATTGGGCATAGCAGCGAGCTCATCTTTGGTTAATTTGATTTTTTTAACGACTGTTTTCTTTAGGTGCTGGCCAGTTTTATCCAAAACCCAGGTACCATTCACTTTTTTAAGCTTAAACTTTACCTTCATGTCTTTTAGAAACAGGCGATAGCCAGATTGCTTTTCCAGCTTGGTAAAGGCAACCGTACCTTCCATATGCGTCTTATCTATCATGTTAACGCTGTCCGGAACCACCCGTAGGTTATAAATACCATAGACTTTTTTGCGCTGCTCTCGCGTTCTATACCAAGGCATATTGTTTTTCATTTTAGCCATGGCTGCTTCATATCTTGCCTGTAGTTTTTTGTTGTTTTTTCTATCTGCATAAGTAATAAATGTATCCAGGGGCGGCTCAACTTCCATAATCCTTACAATAATCGGGGTTACATCTTTAGCAGTAGGAATCCCCGCTCCCATTAGCCTTTTCTTTTTCTCTTCAAACCATTTGAATTTCCAATTATTGGCCGTGCTATAAACCGGCCGCTCATAAACAGCCTTACCGGTCAGAACCAGATATGACCCATCTGCTTGCTTTTTGGTGATAACCTTTACTGTCTTGGTAAGATTATCATAGGGAACTTGCGAACCATACCTTTTTAAAGTTTCGTTTGAATGGGTTAGAGCATGCGTGGTAGATATCATCTCTACCTGGCTAACAGGCATCCCATAAACTTTTAGATCTTTTGTGACTCGTACTAGGGAAGGAAAATCAGCATAAACAGCTCCCGCAAACACAAACAAAAGCAAAAATATGAAAGCCACAACACGCATAAAATCTTTTTTCATTCTAAGCCCCCCTTTAATCAATCTAAACCTAGGGAAATATTAGCAAAGGGGGATCTTAATTGCAAGGGAAGACAAGAAAAAAGAACCAATCCTTCGACTCGTCCCGATAAATCGGGACTCGCTCAGGACAAGCCCTTCGATTCACTTTGTTCTCTCAGGGCGAGCAGGCTTCGGCGTTTTAAACAAAGAAAAAAGGACCAACAGGCTGGTCCTTTTTTTCGACTTAGGTGAAGAGAAGGTATGAGCTTCCTTCCTATATATATATCGACACTTTTTGGGGAAAATTTCAC
>JABMSE010000092.1 GCA_013204645.1 Candidatus Saganbacteria bacterium
ACAAATTAAAAATGACAAATGAATGTAAAATTATCTTAAACAATGTCGCGAAGCGACACCTTCATTTGACATTTGTCATTGGTCATTTGTCATTAACAAGGGACTTCAAGACCTTGTCAAAGGCTTCACCAACCTTGGTGGCGTCTTTACCTCCACCTTCTACTTTCTCGTCTTTTCCCCCACCCCTTCCAGAAATTATTGGCGCAAAAACATCGGCAATCTTTTTAGCTGAATAGCCTTTTTTTACTAAATCTGGAGTAACGGTTATTAAAAATCTCACCTTGCTATTTGAAGAGTCAACTAAAACCAATATACAAGATTTTACCTGATTCTTTAAATTATCAGAGATGCTACGTAACATATCAATAGTATAATCAGAAAATTC
Organism: Candidatus Saganbacteria bacterium; assembly: GCA_013204645.1. Lineage (GTDB taxonomy): Bacteria > Margulisbacteria > WOR-1 > O2-12-FULL-45-9 > O2-12-FULL-45-9 > JABMSE01. Next base: position 386 of record JABMSE010000092.1, read on the forward strand.
CTTGAGCAAAACTTTTGCCCCAGCAATATCACGCATCTCTGAAGCATAATTTATGCTATCGCTCTTGGCACTTTTGCTCTGCACTGTTTTTATTTCCTTTTCCACTTTAGCAATGCGTTCATACAGCCACTCTACCCTTCCCTTCAAATGCTCAAGTAACTTATTAACATTTAGGGAATCTTGTTTATCAACCGCACTTGCTAGGCGGTCAAGTTCGGTTATATCAATCTCAAAAATACCCGTCTCTGTAAAACGCATCCCGCCTCCCAATCCTTCCTTTTTAGCCTGAAGCAACCTATATTTTTTGATAAGCCTTCGCACCTCGTCATACAAAGACTTAGCCTTATACACTATTTTAACCTTAGCTGCCTGCCCCGAAATCGCCTCAATCCTCCTTACCCCTGACGCAAGTGCTCCTTCGGATAAAATCTTAAAAAATAAAAGATCACCAGTAGATTTCACATGGGTTCCCCCACAAAGTTCTAAACTATAATCATCTATTTTTAGAACCCGGACGCGATCTTTGTACTTTTCACCAAAGAGAACAATGGCGCCCATCTTAGTCGCCTCTTTATAAGACTTTTCTATTACTTCAATCTTTAGTTTCTCTTCTATCTTTTTATTGACAAGAGCTTCTACCTGTTCTACCTCATCAGATGGCATAGCAGAAAAATGGCTAAAATCAAATCTTAATTTGTCCGGGCCAACATAGGAGCCCGCTTGTTTGACATGATCGCCCAAGACATCTTTTAGGGCTTGATGCAAAAGGTGGGTTGCGCTGTGGTGAATAGAAATGGCCCGTCTTTTCGATGCATCAATTGTAGCTTTGACCCTGATTTTCTCCTCCAGCCCATCAATGTCTTCTATCTCATGCACAATCGTTCCCTGGTTTGATAGCAGGGTATCAATTACACGCAGGGCTTTGTCACCCACTTTAATAATCCCCGTATCACCTACTTGCCCCCCACTCTCTCCATAAAAGGGAGTTTTATCTAAAACCACCAGTTTCTCTTCTCGAAAAACAGCCACAACGCGAGCTTCAAGGGCCTCTTTGCTGTAGCCATCAAATTTAGTTTGAGAAAAGCCTTCTAGATTTATGCTGGTTAATTTCTTTTTGTCTTCGGGAATTCCTGCAGCACGCGCACGCTCCCGCTGCGCTTCCATCTCAACTTCAAAGCCTTTTTCATCCAGGCTAAAGCCCTTCTCCTTTGCGATTTCGCGCGAAAGCTCCATGGGAAAGCCAAAAGTATCATGCAACTTAAAGACAACTTCTCCCGGAATAACTTTATCCTCTTTGTGCTTTTCCATAACCTCGCTGAATAATTTCATGCCCTGCTCAAGGGTAGTTAAGAAATGTTCCTCTTCATTTTTTACAATTTTTTGAATAAGAGCTTGTCTCGTAATTAGCAGAGGGTACGTATCCCCCATGGAAGATACAACATCTGCGGTTAGCAAATAAAGAAACGGCTCGGAAATGCCTAAGATTCTTCCGTGGCGAATAGCGCGGCGGATGAGACGCCGCAGGACATATCCTCGGCCAACATTTTCCGGGATGACCTCGTCAGCGACTAAATGCACAATAGCACGGATATGATCAGAAATTATACGTAAAGAAAGATCAGGTGCGTCTTTTTTTACCATCCCTTTTATGCGCTTTATAAGAGGAACAAATAAATCCGTGTCAAAATTCGAATCCACCCCCTGGAGGATCGAGGCAATTCTCTCCAGACCCATCCCGGTATCAATACCCTTCTTTTTTAAAGGGACCAGTTCTCCTTTTTCATTGCGATTATACTGGATAAACACCAGGTTCCAAACCTCAAGAAAACGATCGCAATCACATCCCGGCTTGCAATCGGGCTTGCCGCAACCTAACGCTTTCCCCTGGTCGTAATAAATTTCTGAGCAAGGACCACAAGGACCGGTTGGCCCCACTGCCCAAAAATTATTCTCCTCATCTAGGCGCACAATTCTGTCTTCGCTAACTCCTACAACATCTTTCCATATTGAGTAGGCTTCATCATCTTTTTCGTAAACCGCTATCCAAAGCTTGTTTTTGTCTAGCTTAAATTCGTTAAGCAAAAGGTCCCAGGCATATTGGATGGCCTCTTTTTTAAAATAGTCACCAAAAGAAAAGTTGCCTAGCATCTCAAAAAAGGTTTGGTGCCGCGCTGTTTCTCCCACCCGATCAATGTCCAACATGCGTACACATTTTTGAACGGTAGCTGCACGCTTATGTTCTGGTTTTTCGTGCCCCAAGAATATCGGCTTGAACTGGAGCATTCCAGCCAGGGTTAAAAGCACAGTTGGATCATCTGGAATAAGAGAAGAACCAGGAAGAACTTTATGTCCTTTCTTGGCAAAATACTCTAGAAACTTTTCCCTAATTTCTTTGCTCTTCATAATTTAGTATCTATTATCTTTCTAATTTCTCGTTGAATCTCGTCAATAGCGCGGCCATCCACAGAAACCACCTTTATTCGAGCTGGATCAGCTTTCGCTATCGCTAAAAACTTTTCGCGCACCCGGCTGTGAAAACCAAGGTCTTCTTTTTCAAAACGATCCGCCGGACCAATCTGGCTGGCCCGCTTGATTCCAATTTCAGGTGAAACATCCAAAAGAATAGTCAAATCCGGGACCAGCCCCTTAGATGAGTGTTCACAGACATATTTTACTAAATCAGATGAAAGTTTGCGTCCCCCAATTTGATAAGCTAGGGTTGAGTCAGAAAAACGATCGCAAATGACGATTTTCCCGGCTGAAAGTTGGGGCAAAATTGCTTTAGCTACATGCTCTGAGCGATCCGCGCCAAAAAGAAAGATTTCCGCAGTTTCATTTAAGTCTCCTTCAGAATGAAGAAGTAGCTCTCTTATTTTTTTACCCAACACCGTCCCACCAGGTTCGTAAGTCAAGAAAACCTTTAAGCCTTTTTTCTCAAGATAGTCAGATAAGAGG
>JABMSE010000093.1 GCA_013204645.1 Candidatus Saganbacteria bacterium
AGAGGAAGAATTTGATATTTTTTCTCGCTCGTCCGACTCGCTGCGAAAAAAAATAAATTCTTCCTCTCTCTAAGGGTTGTAATGGTCCCTACATATCGGTGCCGGGCACAGATTGCTAGGGGTATGATATAATAAATTATGCTGAAAATAGGGATTAAGATAGCTATTGGGGCTGTATTATTTGTCATTTTCCTCTTTGCTTTTTCTTTCCTCTTTGTAAAACAGGTAGGCAAGGAAGAAATCCCCAAAGAAAAGAGAAGTGCGGGTAAGGGCCTCTATGTTACAGCCTATGTGGCTGATAGCCCCGATTTTTTAAACTATATTTTAGATGGTGCAAAAAAAACTGGCCTAAATACGATTGTTGTTGATGCCAAGGCTAAAATCGAAGGTCCAGTTCTTGAGCTTATCAAGAAAAAGCAATTAGCACCGGATACAAGGGTCGCTCCTAACCCCTGGCTTTCTAGATTATGCAAAAAATTGCATGCTAAAGGCTTTATTGTTTCAGCCCGCTTGGTGGTTTTTAAAGATGATCACTTGGTTATTGCCCGAGAGGATTTAGGGATAAAGCTTAAAGGACAAGGCACTTTAAGTCTCTACCGAGATTTAAAGTGGGGAAGATGGGCCGATCCCTACTCCGATGAAGTGAGATTGTATAATGAAAAGATTGCCGAAATCGCCGCCCTTTCTGGGGTAGATGAGGTCCAATTTGATTATATAAGATTTCCGGCTGAACGCGGATCGCATAATGCGGTTTTTCCCTTTGAAAAGGAGGGGGTGTCACGGGTTGATATCATTAATTCATTCCTCAAATCTGTTCAAGCCAGGCTTAAAAAATACAAAGTGTCCATTGCGGTCGATATTTTTGGCGTAACGGCTTGGCAGAGCAAAAACGACATTGAGAATCTGGGGCAGGACCTAAAGAAGATGGCAGCCTACATTGATGTCTTATGTCCGATGTTTTATCCTTCACATTTCCATGCCGGCTATGATGGGTTTGCTAATCCAGGGTCACATCCCTATTATTTTATGGCTACGGGTATTAGGAAGACACGAGAAATACTATCGGGGGAGGCGGTGGCCATTGTTCCCTGGGTGCAGGGCTTTAATTTGCGTTCTCCTAATTTTGGACCTAATTATATTCTAGAGCAGGTCCGGGCGTGCAAAGATGAGGGAGCAGATGGTTATTTGATTTGGAATGCCAGCAATAGGTATGGAGCGGTTTTTTCGGGGACTAAAAAGTAATCCCCAATATTTGGGTGGCTATCCATACAGATGATGTATGAGTAGCCACCGCTTCTAAAAAGTAAGTTTATTTGTTTCCGAGTAAAAGGTTGTAAACGAAGGCTAGAGCTAGGCCGCCGATACCAGCATCAAAGAATGCCCAGATCATACCAATTATTATACCACTTGGAGTAGCTTGATAACCTAGATAGAGGCTTCCAATCCCTTTTACTAGGCCAATGCCCCAGCCCCATAGGCCTCCCATTATTCCGAGTCCCAGAACAGCCAGTGCCCAAATGATTCCGCACGCGATACCAAATTTAAGTGCGTCTAATTTCATGTTTCACCCCCTTTGGGCTGAATTTTAAACCTATGAAAATGGATTGTCAACTTAATTTTCTTGATTTTGCCCTGATTTGGCCTTATAATCTATCCTAATGCTTAAAGAATCTCTAAAAACAGGATTTTGTTTTGGTTTGGCTTCAGGGGTTATTACCACTCTGGGATTGATGGTGGGTTTGAGTTCCGGCACCCAATCTAAGCTGGTAGTAATCGGTGGGATTTTAACCATTGCCGTGGCCGATGCTTTTTCCGATGCCTTGGGGATACATATTTCTGAGGAGTCGGAAAACAAACACACTCCTCGGGAAATCTGGGCGTCCACTATTGCTACCTTCATCTCCAAATTTGTAGTAGCCCTTAGCTTTGTCTTGCCGGTGCTACTTTTTAGTCTTAACCTGGCCATAATGGTTAGTATTGGGTGGGGACTTTTGTTGCTGGGTTTATTAAGCTATCGGATGGGACTAGGTAAGGGAGAATCCCCATGGAAAGTTGTTCTTGAACATCTTTTTATTGCAATTGTGGTTATTGTTATTACCCATTATGTTGGTGTGTGGATAGCTAGAATCTTTGGGGGATAGCGTTTGTCCCTTTATTAGACCTCGTGGGCTAAACTTCAACTCCAGACAGCGTGAAAAGCAAGTTGTGTATTCTATAAGCTACTAAGATTTCGCCTTGGGAAACGCAATCAAGTCCACCTTGATAATAGGTATATTGAGCAAAAACGGCTATTCCCTTTTCCACTGTTTTGTCAACTACGCACCGACCCATTTCATCAAGAATTGTCGGGACTTGGGAGGGATTAAACTGAAGCCAACGCCCATGAATTTCTTCTACGACCCTTTGTGGTTGTTTTGAAAGTGCTACTAAAAAGGCCGTTTTAATATCCATTTTCTTGCTGATGCTAATATTAGATATTATCTGAACTTTTATTGCTTGGTCAAAATTCCCGGTTAGGATAGCTATGCAAAGAGAAGGGCTTTTGTGGGCAGTATCTCTCCTGTGCAGAGCATTTTGCTTGGCAGCGGCTCTTGTTTTAGGACCATTTAATAATTGGCTTACCCCCCAGTTGCTTGTGTGGGGGCTTTTTGCGCGAAATGCATTCCCGCGGAACAAAAAGTTAAAAGGCCTAATCGCAACTGTACTCCACGCCATAATAATTATCTCCTTATCTAACTTGTTATCGCCCATTTAAAACAAGAATTTCAGTTTTTTTGGAAATAGTTTAAAATGGACAGGCGGTGGATTTCTGGGTTCAAGGAATGGAGCTGAGCGGAGTCGAACAGCCGCTTTGAAAAAAGGGCACTAAAAGGGACAGACCCTATTTCCCCTATTTTTTGAAAGGGGATGTCGAGATCTTGACACCCCCCTAGGAAATACCATCCGTCCAACGTCCAATGCCCAATGTCATTTTTCCCTATCTTTATACTAAAAATTAGCAGAATTCGATTTTATTCGAATTATTCGCATTCCTGGTAATAACCTTGCTACTAGGTGTATAGGGACAGACCCTATTTAAGGAGGTGCATATATGGTTCGAAGAGCAAGAATGGTAGCAACTGGTTATCCTCATCATGTAACGCAGCGAGGAAATAATAAACGCGGGGTTTTTGAGGATAATTATGACCGCCGTAAGTATCTTTTCTATCTAAAAAAATATTGCTGCAAATATGGACTTGTTATAATTTCATATTGTCTGATGCCCAATCATGTTCATTTTGTTGCTATACCGAATGAAAAAGAATCTTTAGCTAAAGTGTATGGCTGTGCCCACATGCGGTATGCTCAATATTTTAATGACAAAGTAGAGGCGTCTGGACACCTGTGGCAAGGAAGATTCTATTCTTGTATTCTTGACGAGAGACATCTTTTTGCGGCTGCTCGCTATGTGGAACGTAATCCAGTTAGAGCTGAATTGGCAAAAGAGGCAGGGGAATGGAAATGGTCGAGTGCTCGCTATCATGTTGGGCTGGAAAAGGACAAGGGAATTATATCTGGCAATTTATTTGATTATATAAAAATTAGGAAAGAAGAATGGCGGGAGTGTCTTAGGATGGGGGAGGAGGGGGAATACGCAGATAAATTAAGAGATTGTACTAGGAAGGGGTTGCCACTGGGAACAGAAGAATTTATGTGGAGATTGGAGACAAAAATAGGGAGGATATTGTGGCCTTCTTCCAAGGGGCGTCCTAACAAAAAATAGGGTCTGTCCCTATTTTGATTACATCTAAAAAATTTTTGGCATAAGATAGCGGAAAATATTAAATAGGGTCTGTCCCCAATTAAAAAAATGGAGCTGAGCGGAATCGAACCGCTGTCCGAAAAGGCAGCTGCAAAAGTTACTACGAGCGTAGCTTCGATTATTTTATTCGCTTAAGATTTTACCCGAAGCCGGGTGCTCCTCAAGCTATCCGATGTATTGCTTTTTAACCAGCTAATCGAAAAAAGCTGATTAAGCATCTGCTATAAATGACGCCTTATCCTGGCCCTAGCAAAAAAGCCAGGGGACGAGCTGCTTAATTAATTAAGCAGCGTTTGCCAAAACAGGTTGACTGGTCCTAACATCGACAACGTTGCATAAAGCAACGAGTGCCTTAAGACCCATTTCTTGTGTCTCAGCAATTAGCTTTTTAGCGTCTGCATTTATAAGACGGTGGCTATTGTGATTAACGAGGCAAATAGCATCCTCGGCTCGCAACTCTTGCCTCCGCAACTTCCCGTCAAAGCCCTTACAGCCCCATGTGTCGCTAAAGTGCTCTAATCTCGTTTTTTAGAAGATCTAAGAAGGCGCCAGCTTGGCCTTCGTTCATTTCTGAAAGTAAATCGGCAAATTTTTGCCAACCCTCTGCCTCATCCATTAGTTCTTTGTTAGCTTTAATTTTTTCAAGCTCAAGCTCGATTTCCTTTTGTAATTTGCGATTGGCTTCTTCGAGTGCTCCTTGCGCGTTCTTTAGGCCAGTAAGATTGATTACTTCTTCAAGAATCCGTTCAAATTCTTCATGGGCAATTTCTTTTTTCTTGGCCTCAGTAGCTAGTGCTGCAAGTCTTACGGCAATTGCCCGTGCATCAAGTTCAGGACCTCGGCCAATGGTAGGTTTTCCTGCCTTAGCTGGTGCTGCCCTTGTTGGCTTAGGGGCCGCTTCATCAACCTTTTTGGCCTCCTTTCCCACTTCCTTGGAAGAAAGGGGTGGTGGCAGATGGGGTTTATTGGGAGGGACTTTCATCATACGATATTCATCTCCTTTAATACCATTTTAGAAAGAGCCTTACCTACTTGTTTCATTTTGATTTCTTCGCTTTTGCTCAAAGGACGCCTCTTTAGGCCTTGCATTTCATCCCTTAATAAATTAGCAGCTTCGGCGTAGACATCGGCTACGGTATATTTCTTTTTAACTTTTGTTGCCATGACTTTTTCGGCTAAAAGCTTTTTCAATTTCTCTTTTAGCTTCTCTAGATTTAATTTTTTCACGTTTTTCGTATTTCTTCTTTGCTTTCGCTAAACCCAGATCGATTTTTACCCAGTTACCGTCAAGAAAGATTTTAAGCGGTACCAGGGTTAATCCTTTCTCGGCTGTTTTTCCAATTAATTTCACTAATTCGCGCTTTTTTAAAAGAACTTTTCTTGGTCGAATCGGATCAATCTTGCTTTTATTGGCTGTTTTGTAAGGGTTGATGTGCATGCCGTAAATCCAGACTTCCTGATTCTCAACCCTGCCAAAACTTTCTTTTAGATTCACCTTCCCCAGTCGGATTGATTTTACTTCGAAACCTTCGAGTACCAACCCGGCTTTATAAGTTTCGAGTATATTATAATCAAAACGGCCCTTGCGATTCTCGGCAATTACCTTGTAATACTTGGCCACGGCCCATATTATAACAGGTTATCGAGCCCGTAAACCAGCCCTTTTGTTTTAAAAACCTTGCGGATAGCAAGGATAACGCCAGGCATAAAGGACTCACGTGAGATTGAATCATGGCGAATCTTTAAGGTTTGTCCGAGTCCCCCTAAAATTACTTCTTGATGGGCAACCAAGCCTTGCAGCCGGACACTGTGGATATGGATTTCTCCAATCTTTCCTCCCCGCACCCCTTTTAGATTTTCGCGACTTTTAGCATCCTTAGTTTTGAGATTGCCACGGTCGGCCAGGATCAGTTGCGCGGTTTTAATTGCCGTTCCTGACGGGGCATCGGCTTTCTGGTCATGGTGGAGTTCGACAATTTCAACTTGGGGCATGTAGTGCGCTGCCTCTTTGGCAAATTTCATCATCAAGATTGCTCCAATAGCAAAGTTAGGAGCAACAATACAATTTACTTTATGCTTTGAACAGAGTTTTTTGATTTCTGCTAGGTTGGCGTTGGTAAGCCCGGTTGTGCCGATTATAGCATGGGCTTTGTGGCTCAAGATTGTCTTGGCGTTTTTCATGGCAGAGGAGGGGTGGGTAAAATCTACTACCACAGCTGCTTTGGTTTCTTTGATGGTTTCGCCAAGATTATCGCCAATATCGGTCTGCCCAACTAACTCAAGGCCAGTCTCTTTGAGGATTGCATTTACGGTTTCCTTTCCCATTTTTCCGTGCGAACCATTTACTAAAACCTTAATCTTTGCCATCTAATGCTCCCCCTTTTTGCAAATATCAAGATACAAGATACAATAACCAAACAAACTGTTTCTTGGTTATTTTCCACTATGTCCAAATCCGCCGGCGCCTCTTTGAGTTCCCGGGAGTTCATCAACTTCTTCAAACTTGATGCGCTCAATCTTGTTGACAATCATCTGTGCGATACGATCCCCGCGCTTAATAATTAAATCCTTTTTGCTATGGTTCATCAAGATTACTCCAACTTCTCCCCGATAATCTGCGTCAACTGTTCCGGGCGTATTTAGAATAGATATTCCCTGTTTCAAGGCCATCCCTGACCGAGGTCTAACCTGGGCCTCAAAGCCTTCTGGAAGAGCGATGGCCATTCCCGTTGGAACAAGCTTCCACTCTCCGGGAGGAATAACCGTTTCCTTAGCTACGGCTGCATAAAGATCCATCCCGGCTGCGTGATCACTCATGTAGGTAGGCAGCGGAACATCTGTTCCATGGGCCAGCTTTTTAATTTTAACGTTTAACAATGTATTTCCTTTATGGGCAGTTTATTGAGATCCCCAATCACCGCCAGGGTTAAATATTCATCGCGAAAGAAATTATTGGCAAGTTTAATTATATCATCTTGGTCTACTTTATCAACTTTAGCAAAAATCTCATCAATGGTCATAAAACGTTTGTAATAGAACTCAGATTTTGCCAGCCAGCTCATCCGCGCTGAGGTGGATTCCAAACCAAGAACTAGAGTGCCTTTTAAATATTCCTTGGCCCTCTGAAGTTCATCAGGATGTACCCCTTCTTTTTTGATTTTTCGGTATTGCTCAAGGATTAAATCTACTACTTGTTTTAGGTTTTTTTTGCTGGTCCCCGCGTAAACATAAGAAATTCCAAGATTGCGAAAGGGGGACGAGGCGGAGTAAATTGAATAAACTAGGCCACGTTTTTCGCGGACTTCTTGGAAGAGCCTGGAGCTCATGCTGCCTCCCAAAATATTGTCTAAAATTGCATAGGGATAGCGGTTTTCATCCACCTGGGAAACACCCTTTACCCCCAGGCAAAGATTTACTTGTTCGGTTTTCTTCTTTTTCAAATAGATCCCACCTTTGAGTTTTGCTTTCGCCGAGGAAAAGTCCACTTCAGATCCTTTCCAGGCTTCAAGATAAGGCCAGAGCCTTTCTGCTACCTGGGGTGGGATTGCACCGGCCAGAGAAATAATAGTATTTTTAGGAGAGTACCATTTTTCTCTGTATTTGCTAATATCTTCTTGTTTAAAACTTTTAACTGTTTTTTTGGAGCCTATAATCGGTTTTCCAAGAGAATGACCATGCAGGATTTTTTCGGCAAAAAAGTCATGGATTAAATCGTCCGGGGTATCTTCGTACATTTTTATTTCTTCAAGGATGACTCCCTTTTCAAGCTTAATAGCAGCTGGCTCAAAGAGCGAATTAAGTAAAATATCACAAAGGACATCGATGGCAGTATCAATGTGTTTATCCAGCACAACTGCCAAAAACATGGTTTGTTCTTTGCTGGTATAAGCATTCATTCTCCCGCCGATAGAGTCTAGGGCACGCACAATGTCAAAGGCTGATCGTTTTTTTGTGCCCTTAAAGGTCATGTGCTCAATGAAATGCGAAATCCCGCTCTCGGCCCCGGTTTCATTGCTTGAGCCAGTGCCGATCATGAATCCCATGGAAACCGAGCGTGTGCTGGGAATTTCTTCCGATACAATTCTTAGGCCGTTATTTAGGGTTATTTTGGTGGCATTAGGAATGGTTGTCATTTGTATAAACCATATTTGTGGATATAATTTTCAATAACTCGGGGAACTAGGCTTCTGACCGATTTCTTGGCTTTTATGCGTTCCCGTATTTCAGACGATGAGATGTTTTCTTTGAGTTCCATAAGATGAATTTTGTCCACTTCCTTTTGCAAGGGGGGAAACTTTACCAATCGCCTAAAGGTTCTAATGCGCGTGCCGGGCCGCGTTCCGACAATAAACTCACAAAGAGAAAAAAGCTCCAGGGGTTTTTTCCAATCCAGGATTTCATTGATAGAATCAAGGCCCATAATGTAGAAAAGCTTGGTTTTTTTGCCGTATTTTCGCGCTAGTTTGTTGAAAGTATCCACCGCATAGGTGATGCCGGTTCGATCAAGCTCAATGCGTGATATGCAAAAGTTGCGTTTGTTCTTGATGGCGCGTTTTACCATTTGATAGCGATGCTTTTTGTCGATTACTTCCTTGGCATTTTTATGGGGTGGCATTCCTGCTGGCACAAAAATTATTTTGTTGAGGGCAAACTGCTCCATGGCCGCCTTGGCTAGCGCCAAGTGTCCCTTGTGGATGGGATTAAAGGTTCCTCCCATAATACCAATGCGTTGCATGTTACCCCCTGATTTGACCCGATCCCTCAATCAAATACTTGTACGAAGTTAACTCTGGCAGGCCCATCGGTCCTCTAGCGTGGAGTTTTTGAGTGGAAATGCCAATCTCGGCGCCAAAGCCAAACTCAAAACCATCGGTAAAGCGGGTTGAGGCATTTACATAAACTGCTGCTGCGTCTACTTCATCGGCAAATTTCTTAGCGGCTTTTTTGTCTTTGGTGATTATGGTTTCAGAATGCTTGGTGCCGTATTGGTTGATGTGTTTGATGGCTTCCTCAACTCCCGAAACCACCTTGATCGCTAAAATTAGATTTAGAAATTCCGTCCTAAAGTCATCTTCACTGGCTGCTTTTATACCAGAGAGGATTTTTAGCGTTTTTGGACAACCCCGAAGCTCAACTCCTTTTTCATCTAGTTTCTTTTTTAGCATAGGCAGGAATTTTTCGGCAATTTCTCCATCGACTAAAAGGGTTTCAATGGCATTGCAAACTGAGGGCCGCTGGGTCTTGGCATTAAACACGATTTCCGTGGCCATTTTCAGGTCAGCGCTTTTTTCAACATAAGCATGACAATTGCCCTCGCCAGTTTCAATGGTTGGAACTTGGGCTTTTTGCACAACGGTTTGGATCAGGTTTTTGCCACCGCGTGGGATCAAAACATCCACATATTCGCGGGCTTTCATTAATTCTTCTGCGGTTTCCCGGCTGGTATCTTCTATGAGCTGAATACTTCCCTTAGGAATACCCGCAGTATAGGCCGCATCGGCCATAGTTTTGGCAATTTCGATATTGGACTGAATAGCATCGGAT
>JABMSE010000094.1 GCA_013204645.1 Candidatus Saganbacteria bacterium
AGAGGAAGAATTTGATATTTTTCTCGCTCGTCCCGATCGGAATCGGGACTCGCTACAAAAAAAATAAATTCTTCCTCTCTCTAAGGGTTGTAATTGAATAAATATTATCTCGTAACCACAAAAGATACTGTATCGGCTTCCAAGGCTCCTGAAAAAACATTCTTAACACCCAATTCTTTAGCTAAGTTTTCCCAATCAGCCGAATAAGCAATAGTCACATAAAATCTACCGGGCTTGCCTAAAACATAGGCTCCCCCACCATTCTCAAGAATTAAATCGCCTGATTTGCAAAATGTCTTCCCGGCAAGATCCTTGTATTGCTTGCCACCATTTTTAATCTCCCCTAAAAAAGTCACCACATAGCTTTTTCCGACAGGAATCAAATGAAAATCCTGCTCTCCAATTGGTCGCTCGGAATATACCACCATAGGATATTTCTCACACTTTTGATTATTTTGATTTAAAATTTTAACCGATAGATAATCAGCTGACCGTAAACACAAATACTGGTCATCATCCCCTCTATTTGTAAACGTAACTTCTACACTCACCAAATCGGAAAGCCCATACTCTGGTTTAACCGATTTGGCACTAATACGAATGTCATTAACCGTCGATTTATAACTGGGCGCGATTTTAATGGGTTCAACAATAGGCTCTCCAAAACCACAAAGCAAAATAGCAGAAAAAACTAAACCCGCTATAATCAGAACGGTTTCTTTTCTCATTGCTTCTTCCTCCTTGGTCTTCGCTTTTCAGTCTGATCTTCTTCCATGGGGATAACTTCTGATTTTTCTTTATCATAAACCCCCACAACCTTAAGGGGAAAAAAAAGTTTTTTTATTTTTTGCATCTCATTGGCAGACAAAGGCTTGGCATCACTTTCACGCAAAGGCGTATTCAGATAAACCTCGATGGGGTTTATCTCCTTTGCAAGCTGGGCCATAGCGGCTGCTTTCTCTTTATTTTGGGAAACAAACATAATTTGCAAAGCTAATTTTTTAGGGTATTCGGCAGCAAAGCGTTTTATGCCGTCTAAAACGGCCGCAAAAGTAATCCCGGGGGCTGGCTGATTAATTTTCTCCAAGCTTTTTTCATCCGGGACATCAAGTTTAGCGATTACTTTATCTGCCAAAGAAAGCTCCGAACACACTTTTTCATCCTGCATCAAAGTTGAATTAGTTAAAACAGCTATTGGCTGCTTAAGCCTCTTTTTAATCTCAGATAAAACTTCTCCCAAATTTGCTGCCAGGGTTGGCTCACCGCATCCTGAAAGCGTAATATAATCAATACCCAATGGGGGAAGAGATTCCAGCTCAGAGATCAGCTCTTTGGTGGGGACAAAAATGCTGCGTTTTACAACTGGCCCCTCCCCTTTTCCTAATTGGCAGTAAATACACTCAAAACTGCAAGCTTTGTTAGAAGAGATCAGGTCAACCCCCAAAGATGTGCCCAGGCGCCAACTTAAGACTGGGCCATAAACATACTTCACTTTTAAGCTCCCCTGATTACGGTATTTGCAACAAAAGGCTTTGACAATTTTAACATTTCATCCAACCGCTCTTTTGGATAGGGTTTAACATTGCGAAAGGATTCATCCCAACAATTATCCACCACAAATTGCTGCAAAACAAATTTTTGCGCCCCTTTTAGATATTTTGCAATGTCATAAATATCCTTATTATCTAACAGGGTTGGCACCACAGTGACCCTAAATTCATAAGGGATTTTGCTTTTCACAATAATTTTTATACTCTCGGCTATTTTTAACGGATCTGTTTTAACTCTGGAGGACTTAGCATACCTCTCATCAATTGGCCCTTTAATATCCATGGCAAAATAATCTACTAGCTTTTTGTCAATAAGTTTTTTTAAGCATTCTGGGTCCGTCCCATTGGTGTCAAGTTTTACTAAAAAGCCTAAAGCTTTGATTTGCTCCAAGAATTCAAAAAGCCCCTTGCTTTTATGCAAACAAGGCTCACCACCGGTCAAACAAATTCCATCAATAAAATCTTTATGCAAAAGTAGAAAGTCGAAAATATCTTTTAAAAGAACAGTTTCATAACTTGCCGGATTTTCAATTAATCCAAAGTTATGGCAAAAGGGACAACGGAAGTTGCAACCAGCAACATAGAGGGTTGAAACGATTTTTGAATCCCAATCTAAAAAGGAGGTCTCGATAAAGCCCTTTATTTCCAAATCCATTATTTACCATTTCCTGCCTTAGTGGTTCCTTTATTAACGGTCGGATTATTGGTTTGAGGATTGTTAGTCTTGCTTTGGACAGAAGCGGAGGGCTCACCTGGGCCAGCATTATCTCCTACTTCCTGGTCAAGAATTAAGACTGCAGCTGCCACCACAGTAGTCCACAATTCCCTCTGTCCAATTGCACTCTGAGTAATATGCCTGGTTCTAACAATCTCATCTGAGAGTTTCCATAATTCCTGTCTTTCGTCCCAACTCGAATCCTCATCAAAGGGAAGACCAAGCGTTGTAGCCAGCATTTGCGCTGCAATATCTTCAGCATACTCTCCACATTCTTCATCGGTTGCACCAGGGGCATGGTGTTCGCTTAAATAGCCATAGGAATTAGGATCAGCAGGAATCGCCATGCCAACTGAAGCAGAAATTAAGCGGTGGGATTCTTCAGTCTGGTTGCGGGCCATAACAATAAATGTGATTTGACCAGGCTTAAGGAGCTTTAATCCTTGATCCTTAGAAATCAATTTGCACCCCGGAGGAAAAATACTTGAAACATGAACATAATTAACTGCATGGATCCCAGCATCACGCAAAGCCATCTCAAAGCTAGCAAGCTTTTCTTTGTGCCGGCCAACTCCTTTGGTTAAAAACATTTTATTGGGAACCCATAAATTCATTACACTATAATAGCGCAATTCTTAAAATAATTCTAGTTCCCAATTGATATTTTTTTAAACAGATACTTAAACCACTTAATTCCTCCCCACCCCCTGATCAACCTCTTATAAGGAGTCGGTGTCGCATAAACAAAGGGACGATAAAAGGTTGCCTCATAATCAGCCGAAGCGTATCCACTTTCCATTGGACTCACACAATAACCTACTTGGCTGCCTAGTCCCCCACCTATCTCCTTGTGATCCGCTTTTTTTAGATTCGACATCTTTTTCACCTCCTTCGAAAAGAAATATTTTTGGGAAAAGAAATTTTTATGGCATTTCCAGAAGCCAGCGCACCAACAACCTTTTTTCTGCCCGAATAGAGAAGACGCTGCACGGTGGGACGGGAAATTCCCATTTTTCGACCAGCCATTTTTTGTTCAAGCTCCAAAACATCACAGAGCCGCATGGCTTCAAGTTCGTCTCCGGCTAAATCGGCGATTTCTATGCCGGATACGGAATACCCGCGCGGCTTAAAAAAGTAGTCTTTTAAAATCGGGCTTAGGAATCTCCATTTCCTCGGCCTTGCCATAATATTCCTCTCCCCTAATTTCTAATATCTAATTTTCTAATCTCTAATCTCTAATTTCTAATTATGGGCGTATGCCCATAATAACATACAAAAAAAAATTGTCAAGGGGTTTTTAGCTTATTATCTGCTCCGGCGGATAAAGGGTGATAAGCCCACTAATACTCCCACTTTTAAGATTGGTTGTTCCAACTGCAAAAAGAGAAGCTTCTTGCATTTCCGGCTCTGTATAACAATAGATGAGTAAACGCGCATTACTACTACCATTCTCACGAACAATTTTCCAATAATATTGTGTATGTGGAGCGAAAACTTTACTATCCCTCCTAGAACCTCTTATTTCTATAGCAGATTTATTGACAAATCCGGGACGCATTATTCCATCGCTATCTGTGGCTTTACAAAAACAATATTTTAGAAAAGTTGGCTTTTCCCCCGTCATTTCTTGAAGCAATGTAGTATCAAAGCTTTCCTCACTAACAACTCTTCCAATTCTTCTAAATTGATCAGGAAAAAGGGAAAAACCTACAATACAATCCTCGTCCCTTTCCCTAAAATGAAAATAGGCTATAGCATGATCATAGGGTCTCCTAAGCCGCAACACACCGCTGCGCTCTATCCTTGTATCATGAAATTGGAATGACTGGGGCCCAGGCAAGCCAGGCATATCCATATAAGCA
>JABMSE010000095.1 GCA_013204645.1 Candidatus Saganbacteria bacterium
AGTTTGGGGATTAGTTATTTGTTATTGGGCTGAAAAAATTGTTAATTTTTAATGGTTATTTGTCTCTATCCGCACTCAACCAAATATGAGCACAGATGCTTTTCTATTTGATTCGAGTCTTTTTTGCTCAAATGCCCTATTTTTCTCAGCAGTAGCCGGTTATCCAAAGTGAAAAACTTAAAGCGGACCAGACATGGGAAACGCAATCCGGCTGAGGCATAATTTCCGATTTGAGAATCACCTGGCCATGATGGATGTTGTTTAGTGGTTATCATAGCCAGAATTGTGTGGCCACTCTTGTTAAAATCCAAGTTGCTGAGGACAAGGGTAGGACGTTTTTTTGTTTTGGGTTTGTCGACAAAGGGGAAAGGAACGACTACCACATCATATCGTCTAAAGATCACTGAAAGCCTCTTCATCCTCAGGACTGTTCCATTCCTCAAGGGTTTCTGAAACCGATGTATGATAGGCTGCGTCAAACGGCTCGATCATTTTGAGCTTTATACTTTTCCCCTGAAGTTCATAGGTTATCAAATCGCCCGGTTTTATACCTATGGCCTTTCTTATATTCGCGGGGATTGTTACCTGCCCCTTTGTTGAGAGTTTGCTTATATACTGCATTGGATCACCTCTTTACTCGATATAGTAAAGATACAACCCTTGGTTTATTGTGTCAACAAAATTCAAGATCGTGTAAATCCTGTCGATCCTGCCTGCCCCGCCTGCCCCGTGGCTCTGGCAGATTTATCCGCCACTGGAGGATGGTACTGGGGTCTAAAAAACAGAGGCGAGATGTGATGTCTCCATAGGATATCTAACCAGTCGCAAAAGCAACACGAATAACAAGTAACAAATAATCAATAACGAATTCCGGAGGTATTCCGATGATAATCGTACGTACTCCATTACGGTTGAGTTTTGTGGGTGGCGGGTCAGATCTGAAGGCGTTTTATGAAAAGAAAGACAGGATGGTAAACCGGGTGTCAAAAAAATCCTTGGGGACGTTCGTGCAGAACGTGCATAACTTTATAATTGTAGCCCATATGTCGATGCAAAGGATTATGCAAAAGGTATCCGCACCCCAGTACCATCTCCCGGAGCTACGGGGCAGGGATTACGCCCCGGAAAAATATGCTCTGCATTTCACAGGGCAAACAGATTCCCCCCTACCCCATTACCCATTTCATCATAACTGCATCATTTTTTTGGGTATGCGAATTTGACCTTGAGGGCTTATTTTCATTATATTAGGCATAAAATATCGTTTAAACAATTAATAATTTAAACCTACCGGACATATGCCCTAATCGGAATTAATAAAGGCCCGTAACTATTTGAATTTTTTCATCGAGCTTTTTAAGAAATGTAATGGGAATGGAACCAATCTTCGATTTGCTTAAACGCTTTTTGTCGATACACCTCAGTTGAAAGACCTTAATTTTCGAATCATATTGTAAGTTTGCTGTTCCTTTTGGGAGCAATATTTCGTGAAAATAGACCTTTTCCTCTTTAACTTTAGTAATTGGTGCCACAATGACCAAAGGACCGCTTTTGTTAGCTGCATCTGGTGAGATGATCACGCAGGGGCGAGTTTTTTTAATCTCTGTACCAACAGTTGGATCCAGATTGAGCCAATAGACATCTCCCCTATGCGGAAAGCTCATTTCCAGGCCTCCAATGTAATGGGTTCCCATTCCTCATTAACAGCAACATCTTCATCGGCTGCTTCAGAGCAGGCAGTCGCCAGCTGATCGTTTATAGCTCTTCGTTTCAACTCATGTAAATAGGTTTTACATGCTTGATCCAAAAATTCTTTCCTGGTTGGAAAAGGATTATATTGGTCTATTTCACCAAGTAAGCCCTTTTCCAAAAGGACGGTGGTTTTAACTTTGTGGCTATAAGTTTTCACGGGGCATACCTCCAATAAGGCATAAATAATTATGTCTAAACATACTCCTATTTTGCCACCTGTCAAGATATTTTTTATTTTGAAAACCGGGAACTTCAGTGGGAGGGTGGAGGTTGGATGAAAAAAAGTTTCACCCCAGTAAGATCTGCCGGACCTACCCCGGTTAAATAAAAGCAAAATCGGATTTAAC
>JABMSE010000096.1 GCA_013204645.1 Candidatus Saganbacteria bacterium
AAAGAAAATGCTTTCAGACCGTTTCTTTGATAGCCTGGCCCGCATTGTGGTAGGAGGATTGATTTTTGCTTATTGTAGGTTTACCGTCAACAAACTGGAGAAAACTGCGTGATCCCTGAAGGATTAAAATATAGCAAGAACCATGAATGGCTAAAGACTGACGGCAACCTTGCAACCATAGGCATTTCTCATTATGCCCAGGACCAATTAGGCGATGTCGTCTATGTTGAGCTCCCTGCGGTTGGCAAAGAGCTTAAGGCCGGAGAAGAATTCGGCGTAGTTGAATCAGTCAAGTCTGTTTCCTCTCTTTATTCTCCGGTTTCTGGAAAGGTAGTTGAGATAAACCCTAGTTTAGGGGACAGCCCCCAACTGGTTAACGAAGATCCCTACGCAAAAGGCTGGCTGCTGAAGCTTGAAATGATAAATCCCTCTGAGGCCCAAAGCCTCCTTTCTGCCGCAGACTACAAAAAAATAACCGAGACTAAGTGACAGACTACATTCCAAACACAGCGAAAGATCAAGAATCTATGCTCAAGGCAATTGGCAAAAAATCAATTGATGAGCTCTTTTCTGATATCCCCGAAAAAGTCCGCCTAAAAAAACCGCTTAACCTTCCGCAAGGCCTTTCCGAGCCGGAACTTTTGGAAGAATTAAGCGCGCTTAGCAAAAAAAACGAGCTGGCTTCGACTTTCTTGGGTGCCGGTTCTTATAATCATTTCATTCCAAGCGTCGTCAAACATATTGTCAGTCGCTCGGAGTTTTATACTGCCTACACGCCCTATCAAGCCGAAGCCAGTCAGGGCATCCTGCAAGCAATCTATGAATACCAAAGCATGATTTGCGAATTAACCGGCATGGATGCTGCCAACGCCTCAATGTATGACGGGGCAACGGCCATAGCGGAAGCGGCCTTCTTGGCCTGTCGCGCAACAGGCAGAAAAGAAATTGTTGTTTCGTCAGCCGTCCATCCTGAATATCGAAGCGTTTTAAAAACTTATGCTAAAGGTGCGGGCTTGAATGTAAAAGAGGCCCCCTTTTCCAAAAACCAAGCGACATTGGATTTAGCGACACTGGACATTGGACGAGCGACTGGGAACAATAACCTCGCCTGTGTTATCTTACAACAACCCAACTTCTTTGGCTCTATCGAAGATGTTCGTTCCTTGGCAGAAAAAATTCATGCTGCTGGTGCTTTATTTATTGTCTGTGCCGACCCAATTTCGCTTGGCCTCCTTAAAGCCCCAGGAGACTACGGAGCAGACATTGTGGTAGGCGAAGGTCAATCTTTGGGGAATCCCCGTTCCTTCGGAGGGCCAGGCTTAGGTATTTTTGCCGTCAAAAAGCCCCTGCTGCGGCAAATCCCCGGCAGAGTGGTTGGGCAAACAACGGACGCTGATGGAAAAAGGGCTTTCTGCTTAACCTTGCAAACCCGGGAACAACACATCCGCCGCGAACGCGCCACCTCCAATATTTGTAGCAATGAAGCTCTGGCCGCACTAGCTGCCACGGTTTACTTGTCAGTTATGGGCAAGCAAGGTTTACGCAAAGTTGCCGAGCTTTGTTTGCAAAAGGCAGATTATTTAAAAAGGAAGCTTAAAGACAAAGTTGTTTTCAAGGGACCGACTTTTAAGGAGTTTGTTATAAAAACCAATAAGAAGGTTGGGGTTGGCTTGGAGCAATTTTATCCTGAGCTAAAAAACTGCCGCCTCATTTGTGTGACAGAGCTAACTTCTAAAAAGGTTATGGATGGACTAGTTAAGGACTTAGGTCGAAGCCACTAGATAATCGGTTAGGAACAGAATTATTGTGTTTCTACTATTGCCAGAAGAAATATCAATTAATTTTAGTACTTCAGCAACGTTTCCTTCTCTAAGGTGTATTTGTGCCGCAACCATCACGATATCAGCCCTTCGCTCAAAAAGTGCTTCAAGCAGAGGAATTTCCGCCCTTGTTCCTAGTCTGGCCATCAACCTTAACGCTTGCATGTTTTTTTCGATCTCCCTGCCACTGACTCCTTCTCTCCTTGTTGGCAGGCAACAGGCCCCCCCAAGTTGCGAAATTAAGCCCGGAACTTCTTCTCTTTTTGCAATTTCAACCACTGCTTCCCTGCCCATTTTAGCCACGTCTCCTTCGACCCCAAAAAATTTCTGCATGAGAAAGGTGGCCTCTTCTTTTCCTCCAACCTCGCCTAAGCCCCTTAGTGCCAGCTTCGTTCTGGCGCTATCCGTGGTGTGGTCTCTCTCTTCTATTGTGCGCCTTAAAACCGGAATCCCTTCTCTGTTTCCTAGCCTAGCCACAGCAATAGCCGCGTAAATCGGTGCCCACGTATCAGCGATTTCTTGCAGCGGTGCTGCTAATTCTAAAAGAGCAGCTTCTCTGCGGCCCTTTCCAAGTAGACCCAGGGCCCTTGCACTAATCCCTGCTTGGTGGCCAGTCGACTCCTCTCTTAAAAGGCCAGTAGCTCTATCCAGCAAAATTTCTGTGGCTAAAGATTTGGCTAATTGTTGTCTTGTTTCAGGCGAAGACAACTGCGTTAGCAGAACTGTTTTCGCCATAGCAATCCCTGCCTGGCGCAATATACCAGCCACAGCTTCTTCTTGGCCGTCCGAAAACGCACTTATACTCGCCAGCGCATCTTCCAAGGAAGGAAGCTCCACTGCCGTATTTATGTTAAATGCTATTAGCTTTAATTTATGCATATCTATGTCCCTATGTAGTCACGCATGTCAAATGTTACTCTCGCTTAATGACTAATGACTAATTTCTAATGCTTCCTTCGGACCGAGCAAGGAGCCTTTCCTCAGGACGAGGTCGCACTGAGTGTTTCACACTGAGTGTTCAACGCGAAGTGCTCAGCACGAAGTGACTAATTATGGTCATATTATTTTAAATAATGTCGCGAAGCGACACATTCATTAGTCATTCATTGGTGCCTGACACCATATACCATATATTTATCGCCACTTTTGGGGGGAAATTTCACTTTTTGCGAAGATTTTGTCCCGACAACATTAATATATAGAATTATGGAAAGTCGGGACACTTTTTGCGAAGATTCTAAAATATTCGGGCTGAAATATTTGGGCAGTGGGGGCCCAGATTCGGGCATTAGGGAGGGCCTATGAAGCAAACAGTAAATTGTATCCCTTTAATATGCTATCACAAATCATTTGGATTAAATTCCTGAAATCCCCTAAGTCACCTCTAGAAAGCGCCAGATAATATTTATATCTGTCTTCAATCTCGATAATCGCAGGTGGATAGCCCTTGCTTAACAATTGCGCAAGCATGATAATGCGGCCCACGCGGCCATTGCCATCAAAAAATGGATGGACACTTTCAAATTCATAATGATCCAGGCTGACTTTTTTAACTACACCCTGTTTATAATTATTAATTCCTTTGATAAATTTTCGCATTTCTGCTGGGACCATTTGTGCTGAAGGAAGCTTTTTCTCGGTGTTGGTTAAATTGACGTAGCTCGTTCGATATTTTCCTGGCAATTTGTTGTTAAAATTATACATTACAATGGAGTGCAGTTTTAAAATAAACTCTTCGCTTATCTTATAATTGGCTTTAAGTTCTTCTAACATATAGAGAAGGGCATTATGATGATTAACCGCTTCTAGAACTTCAAAAAGTTCTTTGCCTTTTACTTTTTTGCCCTCTATTGCCATTTCGGTTTCTTTCAGCGTCATGCGGCTGCCCTCAATCGCATTAGAATGGTATGTCATCAAGGCAAAGAACTTTTCTCTAATCTCTTTGTTTTGTTTCAAAAGTTTTATTGGATCGCGGATGCCTTTTTTTATTTCCTCTATTGTCTCGGTCAAGTCCACATGATCTTTAAACAGCTCATCAATGCTTCTAGCTTGAGCTGGGTGAGGCTTAACCCCCTCTTCTAACCAACGAAATACTGTTCGATAGCTTACTTCTAAGGCCCTTGCAAGCTCTGCCCTACTAAGACCCGCGTATTTAATAAGTCTTTCCAATTTATGTTTTTCTGTGATCAGCTCTTTTTTCATCTATATGACATTTTCTCCGATTAATCGCTAATAATATTATGACATATGTCATGTGGCTGTGTCAAGTGGCGTTCAATTCGGGCATTCGGGAGGGGACTAAATCTTTTCTTCTTCTTTTACCACCCGAGCGAGGTCAACGATGTAGTCATCTTTGTCTAGTTTAACTAGGCGCACGCCTTTGGCGTAGCGGCCCTGGGTGGAAATGCCTTTTGCCTCTTGGCGCATCATCGTGCCGTTGCCAGTAACAAATAAAATTTCGTCATCTCCATGGATAAACATCATTTTTGCTACCTCGTCTTCTTTGCGCAGCTTCATGGCAATATGCCCCTTGCCACCCCGGCTCTGGGCGCCAAAATCTTTAATTGGCATGCGCTTACCGTAGCCATCAGTTGAGACGGCCAGAAGGTCTTGTTTGGGGTCCACGATGTCCACTGTAACCACTTTATCGCCTTTGCCCAGGCGAATGCCTCTAACTCCAGCTGCTGCCCTCCCCATGGCACGGATGTGTTTTTCGGAAAAACGGATCAGGAGTCCCCTTGAGGTACCCAGAATAATTTCTTGTTTCCCATTTGTCATGTACACCCAGCGTAATTCATCGTCGTTCTTTAGTTTTATGGCGATGATCCCGGTCCTTCTAATGTTTCCAAAATCTTCTAAGGTAACTTTTTTTATCATTCCATGCCTGGTTGCCATCACCAAGAAAAGCTCTTTGCTAAATTCTCCTACCGCTACTGCGGCAGTGATAATTTCTCCCATGGAGAGCTCTAAAAAGTTCGCCATGGACTGCCCCTTGCCTGCCCGAGATGTCTCTGGAAGTTCGTAGGCCTTAACCTTATAAACGCGTCCTTTGTTTGTAAAGAACAGAAGCGTAGCCAGGGTCGAGCAAGTAAATAATTTGTCAATTACATCTTCCCCGCGCGTACCCATGCCGGCAACTCCACGCCCTCCCCGCTTCTGCGCACGAAAAGAAGAAATCGGCAGCCTTTTCACGTATCCATCGCGCGTAATTACAATTGCCACTTCTGTTTCTTCTATCAGTTCTTCTTCTTCAATCTCTTCTGCGTCGCCAGCTAATTTAGTTTTTCTTCCTCCGGCATATTTTTCTCGTACTTCAGCCAGCTCTTTTTTAACAATGTCTAAAATTTTCTTTTTGCTGGCTAAAAGCTCTTTTAGTTCGCCAATTCTTTTCTTTAAGGCCTTGAATTCTTCTTGCAGTTTCTTGGTTTCAAGTTGGGTCAGCTTTTGCAGTCGCATATCCAGGATAGCTTGGGCCTGGATTTTAGACAACTTATACTTTTTCATTAAGCCGCAGCGGGCTTCGTCCACGGCCTTGGATTTCTTGATTAGCTTAATCACCCCATCAATGTCTTGTAGGGCAATTATCAACCCTTGCAGGATGTGGGCTTGTTCCTCTGCTTTGCGCAAATCAAACTTTGCCCGGCGCGTTACAACTTCATGTCGATGTTTGACATATTGCACAAGAATTTCTTTAAGGTTTAGCTGAAGCGGTGTGCCGTCAACCAGGGCCACCATGTTAATGCCAAAGGTGGTCTGAAGTTCGGTACGTTTATAGAGCTGGTTTAAGACAATTTCAGGATTGGAATCACGTTTGATTTCAATATAGATTCGCATGCCATCACGGTCCGATTCGTCACGAAGGTCCGAGATCCCTTTTATTTTTTTGTCCTTTACTTGCTCGGCAATGTTCTCGACTAAGGCAGATTTGTTTACTTGATAAGGAAGTTCAGAGACAATAATTGCCTGTTTGCCGCCACGGGCATCCTCAACATCCACTTTTGACCGCAGGGTTATAATGCCACGGCCGGTTTCATAAGCTTTTTTTATGCCGGCTTTTCCGCAAATATATCCACCAGTTGGAAAATCCGGGCCCTTGATAATTTTTGAAAGCTCGGCAATGCTGATTTCGGAGTTTTCAATTAAGGCGTTTACGCCATCAACCACTTCCTCGAGGTTGTGGGGAGGAATATTGGTGGCCATACCAACGGCAATTCCCGACGAGC
The DNA here is from genome assembly GCA_013204645.1 of Candidatus Saganbacteria bacterium. Lineage (GTDB taxonomy): Bacteria > Margulisbacteria > WOR-1 > O2-12-FULL-45-9 > O2-12-FULL-45-9 > JABMSE01. The sequence goes on from JABMSE010000096.1 coordinate 6,044, forward strand.
CATTAATTAGAAGGTTTGGTAGTTTTGCCGGAAGGACCAAGGGTTCTTCAAGGGACTCGTCAAAGTTTGGTCCAAAATCAACGGTTTCTTTTTCAATGTCGGCTAATATTTCCGTGGCGTGTTTGTGGAGGCGACACTCGGTGTATCTCATCGCGGCTGCGGAATCCCCATCAACGCTGCCAAAGTTTCCTTGGCCATCAACTAATGGGTAGCGCATTGAGAAATCCTGGGCCATGCGCACCATTGCGTCGTAAACGGCTGAGTCTCCATGAGGATGGAATTTTCCCAAAACTTCACCGACTACCCTAGCAGATTTTTTGTAGGGTTTATTCGGCACAAGCCCCAACTCGGCCATGGCATAAAGAATGCGGCGGTGAACGGGCTTTAAGCCATCGCGAACATCGGGCAAAGCCCGGCCCACAATTACGCTCATGGAGTAATCAATATAAGAGGTCTTCATCTCCTCTTCTAAAATTGCGGGGATGATCCTTTGGGTATCCTGCTTGGGAATACTTTTCCCGCGGCTGCGTTTTACTTCTTTCTCTTTATCTTCTTTTATCTTCTTTTTAGGTGTCACCTAATTATTCCTTCCTACACATCCAAATTCTTTACATACTTCGCGTTTTCTTGGATGAACTTGCGGCGCGGTTCGACTTCGGAGCCCATTAAGATTTTAAAAATCTCGTCAGCATCCTCGGCATCTTCAATCGTTACCTGAAGCAGGGTTCTGGCTTCAGGGTTCATGGTAGTTTCCCAAAGCTGGCCCGGGTTCATTTCTCCCAAGCCTTTGTAGCGTTGGAGATGGGCTCCGTCTCTTCCCAATTTTTTCATGGTTTTTTCAAGCTGCTTTTCATTATATACATATTCTTGGCTCTTACCTTTTTTCACCAGAAAAAGTGGCGGCTGCGCAATATATAAATGCCCTCCCTCAATTAATTTTCTGGCGTAGCGGAAGAAAAAAGTCAAAAGCAGGGTTCTAATGTGGGCACCGTCAACATCTGCGTCAGTCATGATAACAACTTTATGGTAATTAAGTTTTTTGAAGAATTCTTCCTCGCTTAATTCTTCTTTGCCACCGTCTCCGCTTAATCCAGAAATAACACCCGGACCAATGGCCGTAATCATGGTGCGGATCTCATTGGAAGTTAATATTTTATCAATACGCGCTTTTTCAACGTTTAAAATTTTACCGCGTAAAGGCAGAATTGCCTGGAACCTTCTATCGCGGCCTTGTTTTGCCGAACCCCCCGCGCTGTCGCCCTCGACGAGAAAAAGCTCGCACTTGGCCGCATTGCTTTCCGAGCAATCTGCAAGTTTTCCTGGAAGAAGGGCGGTATCCAGGGCTGATTTTTTTCGCTCAAGCTCCTGGGCTTTGCGAGCTGCCTGGCGTACCCGATAAGCCATGAGTGCACGCTCAATAACCGCTTTTGCCACCGCAGGATTTTTGTCAAGATAGGCGTTAAGGTTATCAATAACTACGGAATCAACCAGGCCCTTTACTTCGCTGTTGCCCAGTTTTGTTTTGGTCTGACCCTCAAATTGCGGCTCCGGGATACGAAGGTTAATTACGGCGGTCAGCCCTTCCCTAACGTCATCGCCGGAAAGAGATTCGTCTTCTTTGGCCAGATTATTCTTGCGCCCATAGCTATTGATCGCCTTGGTTAAGGCAGACTTAAAGCCAACTTCGTGGGTGCCGCCCTCCTTGGTCTTAATACAGTTAACAAAAGAAAAAATGTTTTCGTCATAATAATCCTTGCAGTGCTGCATGGCGATTTCAACACAGATGTGTTCTTTTTCAGCCGAAAAATAAATGGGCGGCTTATAGAGTCGGTCTTTTTTCTCGTTCAGGTGATCCACGTAGGAAAGAATACCCCCTTCATACTGGAAAACCTGGGTGTGATTGTCTTTGCCCTTTTCTCTCTCGTCCGTAAAGGTAATTTTTACTCCGCGATTTAAATAAGCCAATTCGCGCAGGCGATGGGCAACGGTCTTGTTGTCAAAATCCGTTTCGGTAAAAATCTGCTTGTCTGGCTTAAAGGTTATGCGGGTGCCGCGCTTGTCTTTCTGTTTTGCCGGGCCGAGCTTTTCCTTCCTTGGCTTGCCACGGTCATAGTGCTGAAAGTAGGTTTCGCCCTCACGGGTAATCTCGGCTTCCATCCATTCTGACAGAGCATTTACGCAGGACACCCCCACCCCATGCAGCCCTCCCGAGACCTTATAGACAGAGTCGCCAAACTTACCACCGGCATGCAGGGTGGTTAGGACCACTTCAACCGCCGGGCGCTTGGTTTCTTTGTGTTTATCAAAGGGGATGCCGCGACCATCATCCTCAACCATCACGGAATTTTCTTTAGTTATGGTAATCGAGATATTATCGCAATGCCCGGCTAAGGCTTCGTCGATGCTATTATCAACTACTTCATAAATTAAATGATGGAGGCCGGATTTGCCAGTTGAACCAATGTACATGGCCGGGCGTTTTCTTACTGCCTCAATGCCACCTAATATTTTTATTTTTGAGGCGTCATAAGTAGCCGCTAGTTGCCCTTCTTTTTTCTTTACCATCCCTACCCTCCGGATTTAAATCTAATATCGCAAATAACTTCTTTTCCTGCTTCTTTATTAAACTTTTTTATGAAGTCTTTTTTGAAAAATCCAAGCTCCTGCGCCCAAGTGGACGAAGAGGTAGACACATGCAACGTCCGATTGCTAATTTTAATGGCCTGAGTATGTTTCGCGACTCGCTCGTCCACCACCCTCTCCCACAGGCCCAACATTCCACAAAGCTTAATCGCCCTGCCAATTCCTGTATCCAAATCTTCTAAAATATCTCTGAGCCTCTGTGCCACTAACCTAATTCCTGGGTCCGAATAGGCATTACGACGTACGCATAATTGCCCGGGCCATCTTCCTTTATAAGGCCTGGTCCAAGATTCTCGCTTAACTCTACAACGACCCTGTCGCTTTTAATCGCTTTTAAGACGTCAATTATAAGCCGAATATTAAAGGCTATCTGAGATTTAATCTCGCCTTTTATTTGCGCTTCCAAAACCTCGTCCACTGTGCCAACGTCTGGGGTGCTAGCAAAAAGATGTAGTTTCCCGTTTTTTATTTCAAAGCGAACAATGTTGGCAGAGCCAGCCGCAATTACCGCTGCCCGTTCTGCTGACTCAAGAAATGTTTTGGTGTTAGTAGATATTTTTGTGGATGATTTTTTCGGTATGACCTGCTTGTAATCCGGGAACTGCCCTTGGATAATCCGGGACACTAGATAAACGTTATTAATCTTAAAAGAAATTTGCTCGGGGGAAAATGATACGGTTACATCTTCTTCTCCTTTTCCTAGGTCAATAATTCGCAAAACTTCCGAAAGGGCCCGGGCTGGCACAATAACCCCACCCTTAATCTCTTCTTTAAGCTTTACTTTTTCAGCTCTTTTGGCTAATCGATAACCATCCGTTGCTACCATTCTAAAATTTGAGGGGTCACCGCTCTGCTCACTCTTACCAAACTCAAGTAATACCCCTGTTAAAACATATTTATCTTCGGAATTTGAAACAGCAAAAATAGTCTGTCTTATCATGTCAGAAAATAATTGTGGTTCAATGTTAAACGATTTTGCCCCCTTTACCTTAGGTAATACAGGAAACTCATCTGGGGGTAAGGTATGGACATTGAAATTTGATTGATCATAAGAAATCTTCATGGTTCCTTTTTCGGTTAGTTTAAAAGAAACATTTTGAGAAGGAAGTTTAGATACAATGCCAGAAAATGTTTTGGCCGGAACTAAAACTGATCCATCCTTCACTACTTTTGATTTAATGCCTAATTCGATCCCAATTTCAAGATTATTTGCCGAAATTTTTAAATTGTTCTTGCCGGCATCAAAAAGAATGTAGCCAATAATGGGTAATGTACTGCGGGTCGCAACAATTTTTTCAACCGCCGAAACTCCGGTTTGAAGATCTTTCTTTTCACATGTGAATTCCATTTTCCATCCCCCTTAAATATCCCCAGATATCTTGCTCCCTATTATTATAATATATAATGAATAGGATTAGTAGTAGCTGTGAAAATGTGGATAAACGATTTTATTGTTTTATTATCAGGAAAAATCACAAATACTTTTCCACAAGGGCATGGGACAGTTTGTGAATAACCCCGTGTCCTTTCTTTATCCCCAGAGTAATCCACAGGATTATTGGGCATAACTTTTTAATTTAACTGAGATACTTTTCACCGCTTCCCTTATATTTGCGTCGTTTTTAAGAAGCCCTTTAATTTTTTCACAAGCATGCATAACCGTGGTATGGTCTCTTCCCCCAAACTCCTCCCCTATTTTGGGAAGCGATGCTCCTGTTTCCTCTCGGGCCACGTACATGGCAACCTGGCGTGCATTGACAATTTCCTTGGTTCTGATTTTGGCTGACATGTCGTCAATGCGCACGCTGTAATAATCGGCCGTTGCTTTTTTAATTGAGTCAATGGATATATTGGTTTTAGAACGCAAGCGATTGGGGTCCAGAATATCTTTTAGCACATGATCAACCAGGGAGATGGTTATTTCACTGGCATTTAAGGAGGCAAAGGCAACCACGCGAATGAGGGCGCCCTCTAGTTCGCGGATGTTTGAGACGACCTTACTGGCAATGTGGGCTAGGATTTCATCTGAAATGGAAATCTCACTTAACTCCGCTTTCTTTTTTAAGATGGCAATACGCGTTTCATAGTCCGGGGCTTGGATATCAGCAATTAATCCCCATTCAAATCGGGAGCGTAGTCGTTCTTCTAAGGTGGGGATCTCTTTGGGTGGCCGGTCCGAGCTCACAACAATTTGTTTGCCGGCTTCGTAGAGCGCATTAAAGGTATGAAAGAATTCTTCCTGGGTTCTTTCTTTGCCGGCGAGAAATTGGATATCATCTACTAGCAGGATATCGATATTTCTATATTTATTTCTGAACGGCACGGTTTTGTCGTCGCGAATAGAATTAATTAATTCATTGGTAAAAGTTTCTGAAGAAATATAAAGGATCTTGGAGTGGATGTTTGAAGCGGCCACATGATGTCCAATGGCCTGCATGAGATGAGTTTTGCCCAGCCCCACCCCACCATAAAGGAATAATGGATTGTAAGCCTTGGCCGGAGCCTCTGCTACAGCCAGGGAAGCAGCATGCGCAAAGCGATTCCCGTGACCAACAACAAAAGTTTCAAAGGTATAGCGCGGATTAAGATAAGGGGAGCTTTGCATGCCGGTTTTCTTTGAGCGCCCATCAACTTTTTCAAGCAATGGGGTTGTAAAAAGATCGTTTGGACCGACGATAAACTCAACAATCGTTATCTGTGGGGAGAAATTACGAATTTCTTGTTCCAGCAAGGTTACGCAATGTTTTGAAAGCCAATCTTTTACCACATCATTGGGAACGGCGATCTGGAATTTATCTTCGCTAATGGATAAGGGTTTTGTCGACGAAATAAGGGCCTCATAAATGGGCCGGTTAAGGCTCTTTTCGAGCGAGGGAATGACTTTGCTCCAAATGGAGTTTAATGTTTCTTGCGAATTCATTTTATTAAGTTATCCACAGGTTATAGTTGAATAACGGGCCAATCAAAAAACCAAGTCAGCTTACCGAAAATTAACCGTATGATTAAGCCAAAAATTTAACTTATACACACGATATCCACAGGTTGTTTTATCTGTGGATTGAGGTGATAGTATAGCACGGCCGAGGTACGCTTGCAAGCCGGAAGGGCTATCCTAGAAAGTGAGGGAATTTATTTTTTTTCGCAGCGAGTCAGACGAGCCCTTCGACATTTCGACAAGCTCAATGCAAGCAAGCTCAGGGCAAGCGAGAAAAAATATCAAATTCCCTCACTTATTCAATAGACACCTAGTGTCCCCATAAAGTCAAAAAGATCTTGACAACACCCGACACAAACTGTATAATTTTCAGGTTATGGTAAAAAGAACATTTCAGCCGCATCATCGGCGTAGAAAAAAGAAGCACGGATTTAGGAAAAGAAAAAAAACTAAGGGTGGCCGCAGGGTTTTAGCGAGCCGGCGGAAAAAAGGGCGGAAGCGCCTTGCTTCCTAAAAAGAAGCGCTTGTCACGGCAGAGTGAGATTAAGGCAACCATAAACCAAAGACAATACCAGAAAAGATCTCCCCTACTCTCTTTAGTTGCCCGCGATAACGGCCTGGCAAATTCCAGGGTAGTGATTGTTACACCCAAAAAACTTGGCAAGGCGGTTACAAGAAACCGGCTGAGGCGTGTTTTTCAGGGTGGTTTATTGAAAATTTGGCATAAGATAGCCAAAAACATTGACATTGTAGTCTTTCCCAGGCATACAGCAATTGGGATTAGCAGCGACGAGGCAGCTACGGTCCTATTGAGATGCCTGGAAACGCAAAAGTTGGTAATAAAATGACACGATTCGTTAGATTTTTGTTTTCCTTATACCGAAAATTGAACCTATTTCCCGCAAGGTGCAGGTTTTTCCCCTCTTGCTCTTGTTATACCGAGGAAGCGATTGTGCGTTACGGGTTATTTTATGGCTTGTTTTTGGCGTTAAAGCGCCTAATTCGATGCAATCAGCTTTTCCCGGGTGGGTTTGATCCTGTTCCATGAGCGACCTTGGAGTTTTTGGCATAATAGCGCCAAAAACACCTGTGGACAACTATGTTTCACGTGAAACATATGACAATAGAAATGTTTCACGTGAAACATGTGGATAACAATTAAAAGTCCCTCGACAGAGCTCGGGGCAAGGAGGAAATAAATGGAATTTCTATCGAATATCATGGTGGACGCGTTAAAGTTTTTCGCTTTCTTTGGTGGTTATGGGTGGGGCATTGTCTGGTTAACCATAGCCGTTAACCTGGCATTGTATCCCTTGACCTTCTCCTCGGTTAAGTCAATGGGGGCGATGCAAAGATTGCAGCCCAAGCTCCAAGAGCTTCAGAAAAAACATGCAGATAAGCAAGAACTGCAAAAAGCGACCATGGAGCTCTACAAGGCTGAGAAAATCAATCCGCTAGGTGGCTGTTTACCAGTTTTATTGAAAATTCCCTTCTTTTTGGCCTTATTTTGGGCATTCCAAAGCACGGCCTTCTTGCAAATTGCTTCGGATCCGGCAAATAACACTGGGTTTCTGTGGATAACCGGCAACGTTAGCGGACAAGCCTTTCATTCAGAGGAATTGGTTGACAAGCTTGATGGCGCCAAGGTGATTATTTATGATGAAGAGGGTAGTCGTAAGTTTAATGACGCAAGGTATGTTTGGGATGTGGCAATGGAAGTAGGTGACAAAAGGGTCAAGGACATTCTGTGGACTGCTAACGAGAAAAAGCCCGAGGATGTTAAGCGGGTAGAGGAGGAGTTCGCCCCAGTGGTTAAGCTAGATGATGCGGAGACCGTAAATACAATCTTGGCCTGGAAAGACACCAATAGCTTGGCAAAGCCAGACCGGGTAAAAACTCCATTTGGGGCAATTTCAATACTGGCCCTTTTGGTTGGTTTAACCACGTTTTTAATGCAAAAAACTATGCCTACGGCTGGAGCAGCTGGTCAGCAAATGCAGATGATGACCTGGTTTATGCCGCTTTTTCTGGTGTTTATTTGCTGGAATTTCCCGGCAGGGGTACAGATCTACTGGCTGGTATCAAACCTGGTTGGGGCAGCACAGCAATATCTTATTATGAAAGGCTTAGACAGGAAGAGAAATAAAAAGGAGGCCAAAAATGAAAAGTGTAAAGATGAAGGGAAAGAATGTTGAGGAAGCAACAAGGCATGCCCTGGAGGTATTAGGGGGTAAAGAAGAAAACGCCAAGGTAATAGTGCTAAATGAGGGGAAGTCAGGGATGCTAGGGATAGGAGCAGAAGAGGCTGAGGTCGAAGTTGTTTTAAGAGAAGGCCTAGCAGATGATGCAAAAAGGGTGCTTCAGGATATTTTGGACAAGATGGAGTTCATGGCGGTGGCAGATGGGAACCTTGAGGGGGAAAGGGTAGAATTAGTCATAAAAGGGGAGGACATGGGCCAGATCATTGGGAAAGATGGCGCCACCCTTAAATCCCTGGAAATTCTAGTGTCTTCCATTTTAGGCCAGATCTACGGCGAACGGGTGAGGGTAGGGATCGATGCGGATGGCTATAAAGATAAGCGGAAACAGGCCCTGGAGCGTCTGGCAAAAGACGTTCTAGATGAGGTTTCTAAGACGGGGGAAGAGAAAGTCATGCCTCCGATGAATGCTGCTGACAGACGGATTGTCCATCTCTTCCTTCAAGACAAGCCCAACGTAACAACGTATAGCAAGGGTGAGGGCAGGGATCGCAGGCTGGTTGTTGCCCCACGCTAGGCAATATGTTTCATCTGCCTTCGTTATATGTTTCACGTGAAACATATGACTTCGGCAGACAAGTGTGAAATGTTAGCCTTGGAGGGCAAGAGTGAGAGATAGCCAAGACGATACTATAGCTGCTATTGCCACCCCTTTGGGGGTTGGAGGGGTGGGGGTCATTCGGGTAAGCGGGGAAGGGGCCAAGGCCGTGCTTACTAAGCTTTTCATTTCTTCAAATGGCACCACAATCGAAAGCCACCGTATGTTATTTGGCTGGCTAAAGAACCCCCAAGACAATACCAAAATTGACCAGGTTTTAGCCTGTTACATGCAAGCACCAAAAAGCTATACTGGTGAAGATGTGGTGGAGTTTTATTGCCATGGTGGGGTGGCTATATTAAAGGCAGCGCTAAGTCAGATCATTCAATCTGGCGCCCGTTTGGCGGTCAAGGGAGAATTTACAAAGCGAGCCTTTTTAAATGGGAAGATCGATCTTTCGCAGGCAGAGGCAGTTCTTGATTTAGTAGGAGCCCAAACCCAAGCTTCGGCTGGGCTTGCTGTGGCCCAACTTGAGGGCCGACTCTCTAAGACGGTAGGAGGACTAAGGGATAAACTAGTTGCCCTGTGCGCAGGGCTTGAGGTAGCAATAGACTTTCCAGAAGATGCGCCAGAGGTTAACTACGATGGCCTTATTGCTCAATTGGCTGCTATTAGACAAGAGATTAAGCAATTGATAGAGGCTTCCCAGTGGGGGAAGGTATTTCGCGAAGGAGTGGCTACTCTTATTGTTGGAAAGCCCAATGTGGGCAAGTCCAGCCTCCTCAACGCACTCTTAGAAGAGGAGAGGGCCATCGTCACAGAGGTCGCTGGCACTACCCGAGATACGATTGAGGAGTTGCTAGACATTGAAGGTCTACCATTAAGAATTATGGATACAGCTGGCATCAGAACGCCCCGGGATAAGGTTGAGGAGCTGGGGGTGGGCCGAGCTAAAAAGGAGATTGGGGAAGCCCAGTTTGTGATAATAGTCCTGGACGTTTCACAGAAACTGTCAGATGAGGATACTGAAACCCTGGGACTATGTAAGAACAAGCCAGGGGTTGTTGCTTTAAACAAAATCGACTTGCCACAGATGCTGGATGCTGGTAAGCTTGGGGGGGCGGGGGAAGACAAGGCCATATATAAGATATCGGCCCTCCGCGGAGATGGGCTGGCCGAGTTAAAGAAGGGCATTCTTAGCGCGGTGACTGACACCGGTGTCAGTCACCA
>JABMSE010000097.1 GCA_013204645.1 Candidatus Saganbacteria bacterium
CTGCGCGAAAAAATCGGAGTAATGTTTGGAAATCCCGAAGTCACCCCAGGTGGCCGTGCTTTAAAGTTTTATTCATCGGTAAGGCTAGATGTGAGGGCTGGAGAAAAAATTAAGGATGGGGATAAAATTATCGGCACCCGGGTAAAGGTTAAGGTAGTTAAAAACAAAGTGGCCCCACCCTTTCGCCAGGCAAACTTTGTCTTGATCCATGGCCAGGGAATCCTGCGCGAAGCAGACATATTAGATCAGGCAGTAAAACTAGGGATTGCGGTCAAAAGTGGGTCCTGGTATTCCTATAATGGAGAAAAGCTCGGTCAAGGATTTGAAGGCACCATGAGCCATCTAAAGGACAACCCAAAATTAACCCATAAAATCGAAAGTGAAGTGCGGAAAGCAGCTGCACAAGAAGCAAAAAAATAAGTAAGGAGGAATAAAAAATGGAACTCAATTTGTTGATCTATATCGTTATCGCAGCCCTGGCAATCTTTGGGCTGGCCGTCGCCTATCTAATAATTAGGCGCCAGGTTGCAGAGAGCAAAGTAAAGGTTGCCCATGAAACAGCTAAGCATGTCTTGGAAGAAGCAAAAAAGGAGGCGGAGCGGGTAAGAAAGGAAGCTCTGCTTGAGGCCAAAGATGAATCCCTAAAGCTTCGGGCAAATTTTGACAAGGAAACCAAAGAAAGGAAGGCTGAATTATCAGCCATCGAAAGGCGCCTCGATGCCCGGGAAGATCGGCTAGAGGGAAAAGAAAAAGAAATCGAGAACCAATTAAAGGAAGTAAAAAGTAACCAGGACGAAGTACTAAAAATGAAAGAGGGCTTGCAAAAATCTAGGGAACAATTTATCGAAGCCCTGGAAAAAGTAGCTTCGCTTTCCAAAGAAGAAGCTAAAAGGGAGCTGCTAGCAAAGTTGGACAAAGACTTAGAAAAAGAAGCTGCAGAAAGAATAAAGAGAAACGAAGAAAAAATAAAAAAGGAGTCTGACAAAAAATCGCGCGAAATCCTGGCCACCGCTATTCAGCGCTGTGCCGGAGACCACGTGGTTGAAACCACCACCAGTGTAGTTGAGCTTCCATCTGATGACATGAAGGGACGCATTATTGGTCGTGAAGGACGAAACATCCGCTCCTTTGAAACCGCAACCGGGGTTGACCTAATCGTTGATGACACTCCTGAGGCCGTAATCCTTTCAAGCTTTAATCCCCTGCGCCGTGAAATTGCACGCCTAACGCTGGGAAAATTGATTGCCGATGGGAGAATCCATCCGGCCCGGGTTGAAGAAATGTTTAACAAAGCCAAGGCCGAAGTTAAAGCCGCTATGCTGGAATACGGCGAGCAGGCTGCTATTGAAACCGGAGTGCAAAGTCTTCCCCCGGTACTGATCCAATTACTGGGCCGACTGCACTATCGCACCAGCTATGGCCAAAATGTATTGCGGCATTCAGTTGAAATGTCCCATCTAGCTGGGATGCTAGCTTCTGAGCTGGGGGTAAACGTAAACCTGGCCAAAAGGGCTGCTCTTTTGCATGATATAGGAAAAGCCGTCGACCAGGAAACCGAGGGAACCCACGTAAAACTTGGTATAATGCTGGCGCAAAAAGCTGGGGAATCAGCCGAAGTAATCCATGCCATGGAAGCCCATCACGGAGATGTTAATGCAACAACCGTTGAAGCGGTTATTGTCCAGGCCTGTGATGCTATTTCTGCTGCACGTCCTGGAGCACGCCGCGACACGCTTGAAGCTTATATCAAACGCTTAGAAAAATTAGAAACGGTTGCTAAATCATTTCCTGGGGTAGAAAAATGCTATGCCATCCAGGCCGGGCGTGAGGTAAGGGTTATTGTTGAACCACAAAGGGTTGACGATAACAGCGCGATAAAACTTGCCCATGATATAGCTCAGCGAATTGAAGCTGAACTTGATTATCCGGGGGAAGTAAAAGTAACCGTTATCCGCGAAACCCGCGCATCGGGAACAGCCAAATAATGAAAATACTTTTCATCGGCGATATTATTGGTAAGCTGGGACGAGAAGTTTGTCGGCAGGTTCTACCCGGATTAAAATCAGAGCTCTGTCCAGATCTTACCATTGCCAATGGGGAAAATTCCGCCCACGGATATGGCATTACGGAAAAAGTTTATAAAGAGCTGGTTGAAATGGACCTCGATGCCATTACTATGGGAAACCACATCTGGGACAAAAAGGAATTAGTCAAAAACATTGAAAAAATGCCGCTTGTGGTGCGACCAGCTAATTTTCCTCCCGGGGTTCCCGGCAATGATCATTTAATCATTGAAAAAGACAAAGTTAGAATTGCTATTCTTAATTTGTCTGGCAGGACTTTTATGCATCCGATGGACTGCCCGTTTCAGGCTGTAAAAAAGCTTCTACCGTCTTTAAAAACCAATTGTATCATTGTGGACATGCATGCAGAAGCAACCTCTGAAAAATGCGCGATGGCCCACTTTCTGGATGGCGAAGTTTCGGCAGTTTTGGGAACGCACACCCATGTCATGACGGCCGATGAGAGAATTCTCCCCAACGGCTGTGCCTTTATTTCAGATGTCGGCATGGTTGGGGCTTATGATTCAATTATTGGCATGAAAAAAGGTGCAATACTTAAGAGGTTTACCACTCAGCTACCTGAACGCTTTGAACCTGAAGAAAAAGGCGCTGGCATCTTTAACGCGGTACTCCTAACCATTGATCCACTCTCTGGTCATGCCAAAGAAATTAGGCGGATTAGCAAAGTGGTCGAGGCCTCAAGCTAAGTCAGAAAGCCTCGCAGACAGTATCTTTTTCTTCTCTTCTAACTCTGCCTGTCTTGCCCGCTGCTTTTCAACCGCTTCGGGTGGAGCCTTAGAGGTAAAATTTTTGTTGGAAAGCAAGCCTTTTAGGCGCTTAACTTCTTCTTCTATCTTTTGATCTTCCTTTTTAAGACGCTCAATTTCCTTAGTTATATCAATCAAGCCCTTTAGGGGTATAAAAAATTGGATATCAGAAACAACACCGGTTGCAGATTGTTCAGGTTTATCTTTGAGTTTATCAAGGATGGTTAATTGGGTGGCCTTGGCCAAGGATTTAATGAATGATTCCCCGCTTTTTAGGGTTTCTCGCTCGCCCTTTTTTTGAGCTACAAAAATAATCTCGATATCCTTGGTTTGCACTCCCATCTCTGCTTTTATATTTCTAATTTTGGTAATAATTTCTTTCAGCAGTTCCATTTGGGACTCAGCCTTAGCATTGGCATATTTTTTATCTACCTCTGGCCATTTCTGCTTTAGAATAAAGTCCTGCGGTCCGGCGGTCCGGCGGTCGGGAAGCTTTGCAAATATTTCCTCCGAAATAAACGGCATAAAGGGATGAAGAAGCCTAAGCGTTCCTTCTAAAACATACAACAAAACCTTTTGCGCTCTCTCTTTTCTTTTTTCGTCTTCGGAATACAAATCAATCTTAGATATCTCAACATACCAATCACAAAAATCGCCCCACAAGAAATCATAAATTTTGCGGGCGGCTTCGCCTAAATCGTAGCTTTCTAGCAATTTGGTAACGTCAACGATCAGGGACTGGTACTTACTAACAATCCATTGGTCGGCTAACTCACCCCCTGCTAAAGCAGAAGCTAGTCCTCCCCCTCTCTTAATAAGAGAGGGGGAAAGAGGGGATGAGTTTAGTAGCACAAACCTAGTCACATTCCAAATCTTATTGGTAAAATTCCTTGCCTCGGTAATCTTGTCCTGCGTTAATTTGATATCTTGGCCTTGGCCGGTTATCAAAGATATTAAGGCAAAGCGCAGGGCATCGGCCCCGATCTTATCAATGATTAGAATGGGGTCAATTACATTACCAAAGGATTTACTCATCTTCTTTCCCTTGGCATCGCGAACCAACCCGTGGATAAATACGGTGTGAAAGGGCTCTTTTTTCATAAAATGAACCCCCATCATGATCATGCGGGAAACCCAGAAGGTTATAATGTCATAGCCGGTTACCAAAACATCCGTTGGATAAAAGCTTTTAAGGTCTTTGGTCTGGTTTGGCCAACCTAGAGTTGAAAACGGCCAAAGGGCTGAAGAAAACCAGGTATCAAACACATCCGGATCCTGCTCCAAGTTTGTCCCGCCACACTTTGGACATTTTGTGGGTTTTGTTTCCGCTACAATAATTTCACTACATTCATTTGTCATTTGACATTTGTCATTTGACATTACAGCAGCAATATTTTGTGGTTTTATCGCCAGAATCACCACCGCCGCTTCGCCAACAACCTCAGCATTATCCTTGGC
>JABMSE010000098.1 GCA_013204645.1 Candidatus Saganbacteria bacterium
CATCCAGGTAGCGACAGATTAATAAAGGGTGGGCGTCGATAACAATGAGAGGTTAGTGCGGCTAATGATTAATATGATCGTTAATGCCCCGGCGCCCACCATGACCACGGCAGATTTTTCTTTGAGAAAGGTGTGGCGGGGGGAGGTGATAAATCTGAGAATCGGAAATCGAAGGTGTTTGAAATAAAAGGAGGAAAGGAAAGTGGCTAAAAAATTATTTGTGTTTATGTTTGCTGTTATTATTATCTGTGCCGGTGTTTCGAGTGCTCTAGATGTGGAAGCAGAAAAAGCAAAATTAACGTCAGACCAGATTGATTTTACTTTTGGACTGGGTTGGGCGGGGAATGAGGTTGTAGGGGGGATTACACGAGATGGGTTGGACTATCCCAAAGCATCTTTTGGGATAAATCCCTATCTGGGACTAACCTATGCCTGGATATTTGGCGCACCGTCCAAAAAGGCAATCAATAATGCAGTTGATGAAGTCGTAGTAGAAAATAAGGGGGCCGACAATTTGCGAGATTATGATTTAAAATTACTAACCAAAAGGAAATTAAATATCAATTCCTATACTTTTTTTAGGCTTGGTACTGCCTATCTATATTTACCTTTGGTTGTCCAGTACGGCTGGATGCTTCCGGTGGGTGATGTGGGAAGATTCCAGCTCGGGCTTGGTCTGCCCCTACTATTGAATGTAGGGATGAATTTCGATTTTTAATCCGGCAGTCGTTATTGAAATCTTGCACAAATAAATAGACGGGAGTATAATTATGGTGTATAAGGAGGCGATTGGGTTGCCGCGATTTCTTTCCTCACAAATAAATCTTTGTAATATGCTATCCCAGCGCAAAAGGCGAAAGTGCGGGTTGTGGAGGATGTCATGAAACCAATCAACCATTTAGCTTTTGTATTTCTATTTATGCTTTTTATTTTAGTTGGTGGCTGTGGTGAAACTCGGTGGACAGAGAATTACTATTACTATCCTGATTGGACGCCGGATGGGGAGATAATTTGCATGAAAGAGGTGGCGGACTATAGGAAAAGCTTATCAATGCCCTTTCCGGGAATAGTAAGCACAGACAGGATATCAACTAAGTATTATATAACAACCATGAGTGAGGAAGGGACAAACGAGGTTGCGGTAAAAGAGGTCGACAGTATCGGAAAGGTGTGCGCATCCCCGCTGGGGAATTATATTGCCTATACTGATGGACAATATATAAAAATAATAACAACCAGCGGACAAGCTGTAAATTCGATTGATTGCACAACTTCTGATTTTGGATTTGATTGGGGAAATGATGAAAGCAAAATAATTTATTGTAATGGAAGTACCGGAAAAGTCTTTTTAATTAATAGAGATGGTAGCAGTGAGCAGGAAATCGCTGACAATGGTTGGTCTGTCGCATGGAGATATAGCGATAAAATAGTGATGAATAAACCCTTGGGAAACGAAACCTATCGAATTGTTGCTGTTAATAGCGGTACATTATCGGAAGAAGCGGTTTATACGAAAGTGAATGGGGGATGTTTTAATATTTCTATGATAAATACGAATGAAGTAATTTTTGGAAGTGATTATGGGATTAAGAAATTCTATTTAAACTCCCCTGAAGCAGATCCTGTTTTATTAAATAGTGTGACAAATGTTTTAGGTATCCGCTTGTCGCTAGATGGAGAGAGAATTATAGGCACAGGAAATGGTAGTGGGGATGATCTTGGTAAAGAGATTTGGATTATAAACATTGATGGAACTGGCCTTGAGCAATTAAGGTAGTTTATTATACATGAAATATCCTTTCTTCCGAAAATTATTGTTAATTTTACTTCTCATCTTCTTGTTATCTTCTGTGTCTTATGCTGGCAATATAGAAGGAACTTCCACATATAAAGATTATTTATTTGTGCTGATACATGGAATAAGTAATGATGCCGGCTTTTTTAGTGGAGCAACGGGATATGGGGATTTGAAAACCTATTTGGAAAATGATTTGGGCTTACAAGGAAGAGTTTTTGCTTATAGTTTTTCTAATTATAGGGGAGACAATTTTCAATTAGCAAGGGAGCTGGGAGACAGAGATCACAGTAACTCTGCACCTGAAATGAGTGGTGGATCTTGGCTTGAGCAGGCGAGAGTGGATTTTAAAAAAGGGTATGCAAGAACACATGATCCTTGGAGAGATGAAAATAAATGGGATCAGGTGCCGGACTCCGTAACCCCCTCCAAATACATCCTCATCACCCACAGTATGGGAAATTTTGCAGCGAGGGCATATGTTTATTCAGAACAGCTTTACGAAGGCGGTGGCTTTTATGAAGATGATGTGGCAAAAGTAGTGTTTATAGCGCCGCCATTTTTGGGATCAGATATGACAATAATGGCTTATAGAATGGGATGGAAAGGGATCAAGGGTGGATGGGAACAGACCAAGAGTGGATGGGAACAAGCCAAGAGTGGATATGGGGCTATTTCTGATTATTTGAAAGGGGATAGATCTATATCTCTGTCTTTCTCTGTTGCGGATTTTTTCTCGTTTTCGGGAGAGGATCCTGATTTGATGAAGGGGATATATGAAGCAGTTGTTTATGGAAATTGCAATCCTTATTACCCCTATTTTGCGGTGCTGGACTTGGCTGCAACCGGTATTACGGAACCAAGAAAGGTTCAGATATTAACGGATGAATATCAAAAAGTATGTGAAGGAGAAACTTTTTACTACACTTCTCAAGCGTTAATAGATCTTTTCCCTTATAGCAATGTTGTTACTAAATTAAAGAACGTAGAACCCCTTTCTCCTGATCGAGAACCTGCTTATAGCATTGTCTATGGCAGAGGGGTACCAGTTTTTGATTTTATATCGACTTTTCCTACCGAGGGGATGAAATGGATGAACGAGGCTACCGCTCAAGATAAATTTGCGGAAGAAGCTGCGATACGCGGAAGTGATTATTTTGATCCTTCTGGTAGGACTTATGAAACACTATTTAATCAACTTTTAAGCCTTGGTTATCAAACCCTTACCTTTTTCCATCCAGGGTTTTATGGGATAGACAGCTCGGAGGGGAAATTGTTATCTTTGCTTTTTGCAAAGAAGGGAGGGGCCTATTTTACCCATGATGGCGATGGTTTAGTCCCGGTATACAGTGCAAAAGGAGAAGGGGTTAAACATCTTGAGGGTGCGACCAAATATAGCCATACTTTCAAAACCCAGTCTTTTGAGGATTATCTTAATAATGAGCTTCCCGTACATATTGCACTCACCGAGGCTTTTATTTATGCAACTGCGGCTTTTACTGGTACTCCTCCTAATTTGTTCTGGTACATGCGTATCCCGGTTTGTACAGAATTCATTGTTACTGTCAGCTCTAACTACGGAAACATTAATGAGGATATAGAAGCTCATGGTGGTATTATGGAGCAAACGGATTTAATCACGACTGCCATTTTGGATACACCGGCAATTTTTACTATTCACGATCTGCAAACCAGCAAAGAAGCAGAAGTCGAAGAAGTTTCAGGGCTGATGAGTTTTTCAGTGTCGTCGCCGGAAGCTGGTTTTCGATCAATTAAAGTCCAAAGTCTGACTGAAGACCGAAATTGCAGCGGAACCATCAATATGCCGGTTCCTTCGACCCTGGATGAGGATAGAAAATATATAACCGCTATAACAGTTACCGAGGCGCCGCAAAAAATCATGGGTAAATTAAATTATTTAATTCCAGCTTTAATGAAACAATTCGAGTATTCTTTCAATTTTGCGGCCTGGAAACCCATTGAAAACGTTGATCCTGAAACAGGAGAGTTTATTTTGGAAAACCTTCCCTTTGCAGAAGGGCAAAATGTCATTGCTGTTCGCGGAATAAATGCGGCGGATGTGTCATCCAACCAACAACTCAAAATTATCCTCAACACCATTCCCATGGTGGCGTCGGAGATTTCGCCGCTTTCGGGTTCTTATACAAACGATAACACACCTACCTTCAGCGGGAAGTTTGGAAAGGCTGCTTATAGCGAGGATCCGCTTGAGGATATTAGTTTGGCTTATGCGAAACTGATGGTTGGCAGCGAAGAAGTGGATGTAACATCAAAAATCAGCGCCACAATCGGTGGTGAAACCTATGACAAATATCTGTGGTTTGAATATACACCGGAAGAAGCGCTTCCGGATGGAGAATATTCACTGGTGGTGGGCGTCGATAGTAATGTAGGTGCTTCGCAGGCGACAATAAATGTTATAATTGATATAGTAGCACCAACTATTGCCATGGATGAACTGCAGCCATATTCGGCCAGAGCTCCGACCACTATTCGCTACCTTGTTTCTGATGAAGCTTCCCCCAATCTTGTTTCTGTTTCCTGTGACCTCTATGATCCCTCCGATAATTTCGTAACAAATATCGCAACCTCGGATGTCCTTTCTCTGGGAGAAAACCTATTTACTTTTGATCCGTTAGCTAACGGCGAACAGCTTCCAGCTGACGGCAGCTATGGCATAAAGATCGAGGTATATGATCTAGCTGGAAATTATACAGTCGCCGAGCAACCGATAACCATTGACTCAACTGCACCAACCATTACCGGAGTTGATATAACACCCCAACCCATGACCTCCAACACCACCGAACTGGGGTTAAGCACCAGGGCAGATGAGGAATCGACTATTTTGATTTACCTGTATAATCTTTCAACCAATACCACCACAAGTTATATTGCCCAGGCAATAGCTGCAGAAGGTGGTAATGGATACCTGGCTTCCTATAACTGGAAGTATGATGAAGCTTTTTCTTCTGCTCCAGAAGATGGGACCTATCGGATTGAAGTTGTAGCCCAGGACACAGCTGGGAACCAGAGTGTCCCTGCTACCATGGAGAGTGTTCGTATTGATCGCACTGCGCCCGTTATCTTTGGGCAAATGACCACTCCTTACGTCCTATCAAATAGCGGCCTGAATGCCTACAAAACAACGCTTAGTTTTGATGTGAGTGAATCAGACGACACAGCTGACAATCAAAAAGGAGAAATTGAGATTACAGTTAAGCTTTATAATTCCAGCAGCGGTGAGATGCTTGATAAGTGGGTTTTAACCGATGAGCGCAGCCTGGAATTTAATGCCTCTGATGCAGAAAAATATCCTAAAGGGGCTTATTCTTTTCAAATTGCCGCCGAAGATGACATTGGCAATGTTGGAGTTGTGAGTTGTTCTTGTGTAAAAGACGGGATTGCTCCGGTTATTTCTTATCCTGTCGAAGATGGAGCAGAGGTGTCAGGCATAATTTCTATTCGTGGGACAGCCATTGATCCCGACTGGACCAATAATTTGCCTTTTAAGCAGTATAGTTTATATTATAAAAAAGGCAATCACTCGCCGACCGTTAATCCGGGTTCTGATTGGCAAACTGATGCAATTGAAGTTTCAATGGTAAACCGCGGCAATAGTTCAACACCCAAAAATACATCCCTTAGGTCCCTGCAAAATGATTCAACCCTGGCTTATTTTCAGAGCAATCTTTTGGAAAATGGAGAGGAATATACGCTATTGATTGTGGTTGAGGAAGAAGGAGGAGAAAGTTTAGCTGCGGCCAGGGTAGTTAAGGTAAATAGTGATGACATGGCTCTTTCTTCGGTTCAGAATCCTTATATTCAACTTAAATCCTTGCCTGCGGAAATAGAATTTAGTTCAGATGATTCAGCAGTTTTGCCGATTGAATTTTTGAATAGCGTAAAGCCAGCTAATGTTTACGTTGAAATCCTAAAACCTGGCTCGCTTAATGCCCTGGAACCTGTATATTATAAGTATTTTCCAAATGTAGCTGGAGCTCCTTTTGTAGGGGAGCCACAATATCAAGCTGGAGCAGACCTGGGTTATTTTATCTGGTACGACGAAGATGGCTGGCACATTCGCTGGTCTTCGGACGCAAATTCCCATGAGTTTTCCGGAAGTGTTGTACTAGTTGGGTCAGATGACTATTCTGATATTAAACAATATGGAAGCGGTATTACGCTTCAATCTCCTATCATTAGCTGGGATACCACAATCTCGGGCAGTGAAGGTGGTCTTGATTTTAAGGTTGATTCAGGGCAGCTGATGATCACCGCTAAAATTGATGAAGACCCGGATAACCCTTCAATTTATGCCAGTAATGTCTATTTAGGGGTTTCGAAATATACGCAAGCCTATTTGCCGGTTATGATTGATATTGATGGGCAAAAGCTTGTGGATTTTGCTGGAGGCCAAGGAGGAGATGAAACAGAAGATTATGAGGCATCCTCGCAAAGTTTAAGCTGGGATGGAAAATTGGATAGCGGTGCTTATGTTGATGATGGAACCTATATTGTAAGGGTAAGGGCCGAAGGGGCAGATGGAATAGGAATGGCAACAGATGAGGCTACGGTAAATGTTTCAACCCCTTATGATTTTGCAATAACCAGCGTTTCTCCGTCGGATAGAGAATTTAGCACGATTAGTGTTCCCGACAGCGTTTCGGTTTATTATACGGTTTCAAAAGATTCGATTATTAATGCCGTGGTTTATGCTGCGTCTGGCACGGCGGTTTCAAGCATTGTTTCCGGGGAAGAGGTGCTGGGGGTTGATTCGGGCAATCCATATTGTTTAACCTGGCAGGGCAATTATCCAGATCCGGAAAGCGGTCTGCTGGTTGATCCTGGTGCTTATAAAATAATAGTAACCGCGCAAACCAAAGACGGCTCGCAGAGCCGGGAAGAAACCATTGATGGAATAACCGTTGCATCCTTTTCAACCGATTCCACTCTGGTGAGCCTTGATCCCATTGGAGAGGAAGTAGATTTTTACGATGGGGCTTTGACGCAAAAAATTAGATTGGCAGAAGGGGACTCGCCATTTTATTTTGAGGCAGAGGGGCATGGTACTTATTATCCCCCCAGAGGTTTTTCCTACACTTTAACTGCTAACGGCACCCAAAAAATCACAGCCTATCCTTATGTTCCATTCGCGGCTTTGATGCACCGGGGTTTTAGAGAAGTTGACACAAAAGTTAAGCTCAATTTCAGGATCAATGCCTGGAATTGGGAGCAGGGGAAATTTGAAGATATCGTATTTTTTGGCTGCAAAGTTGGAGAATGGTATAACCCTTTGGCCTGGGATATCAGACAAAAGACCGTATATGAAGAAAA